>CAKRKO010000010.1 GCA_934358495.1 uncultured Eubacterium sp.
CATACTACAATCAGATTCAGAATGCAAGTGTAAAATTATACATATTTTACTTATAAAAATACATCTTTTTATTCAGGACGCACAGAATGGCAAAAAAAGTAAAAAGTCCTTTTCATTTGAAAAAACTTGTGTTATTATTTGATGCAGAGCAAAAATTGCCCGAAAAAGGCAGAATGAATAAAAAACTGAATATATGTATATTTATACATCTTTGTGTATAAAATATGTAAAGCAGAAAATCAATACTTTACGAATTGCGCGAGAAGTATTATTATAAAAAACAGTTCAGTTGAAGATTAAGGAGGCTGCAAATGATTAAAGCAGGTATTATCGGAGCGACAGGTTATGCAGGAGCAGAGCTTGTACGTATTCTGATGGGACATAAAGAAGTAGAGATTGTCTGGTACGGATCCAGAAGTTATATTGACCAGAAATATGCATCCGTATATCATAACATGTTTGAAATCGTAGACGCGACATGTCTGGATGATAATATGGAAGCTCTCTGTGAGAAGGTAGATGTGATCTTTACCGCAACACCACAGGGTTTTTTGGCATCTGTTCTGACAGAGGAGATTTTATCCAAAACAAAGATCGTAGATCTGAGTGCGGATTTCCGTATCAAAGATGTTGCTACTTATGAAAAATGGTACAAGATCGAGCATAAGAGTCCGCAGTTTATTGAGGAAGCGGTTTATGGTCTGTGCGAAATCAACCGTGATAAAGTGAAAGGTGCCCGTCTGGTGGCAAATCCGGGATGTTATACAACCTGTTCTATTTTGACTGCTTATCCGTTGGTAAAAGAAGGACTGATTGATCCGGATACCTTGATCGTCGATGCAAAATCCGGAACTTCCGGAGCCGGCCGTGGCGCAAAAGTGGCAAATCTGTTCTGTGAAGTAAATGAAAATATGAAAGCATACGGTGTGGCAACTCACCGTCATACTCCTGAGATTGAGGAGCAACTTGGTTATGCGGCTGGCAAAGAGATCGTGATCAACTTTACACCGCACCTTGTTCCGATGAACCGTGGTATTCTGGCAACCGAGTATGCGACCTTAAAGAAAAAAGCAGACGGTTCCCTTCCTACTTATGAAGAAGTGAAAGCTGTTTATGATAAATATTATGCGGACGAGAAATTTGTTCGTGTCCTGGAAAAAGACGTTGTGCCTGAAACAAAATGGGTAGAAGGCAGCAACTATGTGGATGTTAATTTCAAGATTGATGAGCGTACTGGCAGAATCGTTATGATGGGAGCTCTTGACAATCTTGTGAAAGGTGCTGCGGGACAGGCAGTTCAGAATATGAATCTGTTGTTTGGTCTGGATGAAAGCGAAGGATTGAATCTTGTTCCAATGTTCCCGTAAATATGTAAATACATGGAAGGAAACAGGATTTTATGGAAATAACGATTCGTCCGATGACAATTGAAGATTACGATGAGGTATATGCGCTGTGGATGACGATTAAAGGTTTCGGTATCCGGAGCATTGATGATTCCAGAGAGGGAACCGAACGTTTCCTGAAACGAAATCCGACCACAAGTATTGTGGCAGAAGCAGACGGCAAGCTTGTCGGTGCAATTTTATGCGGTCATGACGGTAGAACAGGATGTTTTTACCATGTATGTGTGAATGAAGCTTATCGTAACCGCGGAATAGGAAAACAGATGGCAACCGCAGCAATGCGTGCCCTACAGAGTGAACAGATCAACAAAGTCAATCTGATTGCATTTAAGAAAAATGAACTTGGCAATCAGTTCTGGCAGGAAGAAGGCTGGAAGATGAGAGACGATGTGAATTATTATGACTTTGTTTTGAATGACGAGAACATTACAAAATTCAACGAATAAAAAACAATGTTTTCAAATCAATATTCAAATGAAATGAAAAAATAAAAATAACAGATACACTGATACCGGATATACATTGAAACAGATGTGGCAGGTATCATACAGGAGGATTGGATCATGAAACAGATTACAGGTGGCGCGACAGCGGCAAAGGGATTTCAGGCAGCTTGCACCGCAGCCGGAATCAAATATGAAAATCGTACCGATATGGCAATGCTTTACAGCCAGGTACCATGTCGTGTGGCAGGAACATTTACAACAAATCTTGTAAAGGCGGCACCGGTACTCTGGGATCGGGACATTGTAAAAAACAGTGAATATGCACAGGCAGTTGTTGTCAATGCAGGTATCGCAAACGCCTGCACCGGACAGGAAGGTCTTGATTACTGTCAAAAGACCGCTGATCAGGCAGCAAAAGTACTTGGTATTCCGGCAAGCGCTGTCTGCGTGGCATCTACCGGCGTCATTGGAAAACAGCTTCCAATCGATCGTATCATGGCAGGCGTGGAGGCATTGGCACCGAAACTTGCAGATGGTGTGGAAGCAGGAAACGCGGCAGCAAAAGCCATTATGACCACAGATACACACGAAAAAGAAGTGGCAGTAGAATTTGAAGTTGGCGGAAAAACCGTTACCATCGGCGGTATGTGCAAAGGCTCCGGTATGATTCATCCGAACATGTGCACCATGCTTGCTTTTGTGACGACAGATCTTGCAATTTCCAAAGAATTATTACAAGAAGCACTTTCTGCCAATGTTAAAGATACTTTCAATATGATCTCTGTGGATGGAGATACTTCCACAAACGATACCTTACTTCTGATGGCAAATGGTCTGGCAGGCAACCTGGAGATTACAGAAAAAGGCGCAGATTATGATGCATTCTGTGAAGCACTGAATTATGTCAACACAACGCTGGCAAAAATGATGGCAGGAGACGGCGAAGGTGCAACTGCATTATTTGAAGTAACTGTTGTCAATGCAGAGACAAAAGAGCAGGCACAGGTACTTGCAAAATCCGTAATCTGCTCCAGTCTGACAAAAGCGGCTATTTTCGGACATGATGCAAACTGGGGAAGAATCCTCTGCGCCATGGGCTATTCCGGAGCAACCTTTGATCCGGATAAAGTAGATCTGTATTTTGAGAGCAAAGGCGGCAAGATCAAACTGATCGAGAATGGTGTTGCACTTGATTACAGTGAGGAAGAAGCAACTAAGATCTTATCTGAGCCGGAAGTAACTGCCATCGCAGATCTGAAACTCGGCGATGCACAGGGAACTGCATGGGGCTGTGATCTCAGCTATGACTATGTAAAGATCAATGCAGATTATCGTTCTTAAGATACATGAATTCTAAATCGTTATAAAAAATATATGAGAGTGTATAGAACAACTTTTTGTTATAAAAGAAAGATTGATTTTGCAGATATTTGATAGACAAATAAGAAACAGGTATACACAAAAAAATGTAAAAAAGTGGTTTGTTACAGGAGGACAGATAAATGAATGAAGATAAATACGAAGCATTACGGGCGAAAGCCGAGGTGCTGATTGAGGCCTTACCATATATCCAGCGTTTTAATCGCCGGATCATTGTTGTAAAATACGGTGGAAGTGCCATGCTGGATGAAGAATTAAAACAACGTGTGATCCAGGACGTGACACTGCTGAAACTGGTTGGGTTTAAACCGATCATCGTACACGGTGGTGGAAAAGAAATCAGCAGATGGGTAGCAAAAGCAGGAATGGAGCCAGAATTTGTAAATGGTCTGAGAAAAACAGATGCAGAGACAATGGAAATCGCAGAAATGGTACTTGGAAAGGTTGGAAAATCTCTGGTATCCATGGTAGAAAAACTTGGAGTTCAGGCTGTCAGCATCAGTGGCAAAGACGGTGGATTACTGAAAGTTGAGAAAAAATTATCTCAGGGGCAGGATATCGGATTTGTCGGCGATGTAAAATCTGTAGATCCAAAGATCTTATTTGATCTGTTAGAGAAAGATTTTCTTCCAATCGTATGCCCAATCGGTCTGGATGATGATTATCAAACTTATAATATTAATGCAGATGATGCGGCATGTGCGATTGCAACAGCAGTTCATGCGGAAAAACTTGCATTTTTAACAGACATCGAGGGTGTTTACCGTGATCCGAAAGATCCGTCTACACTGATTTCTGAACTGACAGTTTCTGAAGCAAAAGACCTGCTTGACAGCGGTTATGTCGTTGGTGGTATGCTTCCGAAATTAAATAACTGCATCCATGCAGTAGAAAACGGTGTTTCCAGAGTCCATATTTTAGACGGACGGATGGCTCACTGCCTGTTGTTGGAAATTTTCACAAACAAAGGAATCGGAACAGCAATCCTTGGAGATGAGGAGGCAAGATTTGACCATGAATAAACAGAATTATATTGACCATGCAGAACAGGCACTGCTTCATACTTACAATCGTTTCCCTGTTGTATTAGATCATGGCGAGGGTGTCTATCTATATGATACCGATAATAAACAGTATCTTGATTTTGCGGCAGGCATTGCCGTTTGTGCCTTCGGATATGGCAAAAAAGAGTACAATGAGGCTCTGAAAAATCAGGTAGATAAATTATTACATACATCTAATTTATACTATAATGTACCAACTATGGAAGCAGCCGAAAAAGCACTGGCTGCCGCTGAGATGAATCGTATCTTCTTTACCAACAGTGGTACCGAGGCAATTGAGGGTGCATTAAAAGCAGCAAAAAAATATGCTTACACCAGAGACGGACATGCCGGTCACGAAGTGATCGCAATGCAGCATTCTTTCCACGGAAGAAGTCTTGGCGCATTATCCGTTACAGGAACAAAGCATTATCAGGAACCGTTTGAGCCGCTGATCCCGGGTATCCGCTTTGCAGAGTATAATAATCTGGAGAGCGTAAAAGCACAGATTACTGACAAGACTTGTGCTATCATTATGGAAACTGTACAGGGCGAAGGTGGTATTTTCCCGGCTGATCCAGAGTTTTTAAAAGGTGTTCGTGCACTCTGTGATGAGAAAGACATCTTACTTATTCTGGATGAGATCCAGTGTGGTATGGGACGTACCGGAGCAATGTTTGCATGGCAGAATTACGGTGTAAAACCAGATATTATGACGGTTGCAAAAGCTTTGGGCTGTGGTGTACCAGTAGGTGCGTTCATGATGACTCAGAAAGTAGCAGATAAATCTCTGGCACCTGGCGATCATGGAACCACTTACGGTGGAAACCCATTTGTAGGAGCTGCTGTCAGCGCTGTCTTTGATATTTTTGAAAAAGATCAGATCATCAACCATGTACATGAAATCTCACCGTATCTGGAGCAGAAACTGGATGAACTGGCTGCAAAATATGACTTTATCACAGACCGTCGAGGTATGGGACTTATGCAGGGACTGGAAATGAATATCCCGGTTGGTCAGGTAGCTGCAAAAGCACTGGAGAAAGGTCTGATTATCATTACCGCTGGTTCTAATGTGGTTCGTTTCGTTCCACCACTTGTAATTGAAAAAGAGCATGTAGATGAGATGGTTGCAAAATTAGATATAGTTCTTGCTACATTTTAAGTAAGGCTTTTATCCGTTTGACTTAAAATTCAGACAGACAGTTATGTTTTCTTTTAAGATACGTGACTGTCTGTTTTTATGCATAATAAGATGTGTACGTTCTGAACAAAAAAGAGAAGTTCTCAGTATAAAAACTTTGTTTCGTGACATGATAGTAAATACATGCATAAATAAGTAGTAATATATCAAATGTAAATGAAAAACATCTATCAATAACAGGATTTCTTCATTTGTTTGATATAGATATTGGCAAATTGCCAGGATATGCAGGAAATTTATACAAATATATCAGGCAAAAAAGGAAGCGGGGTTTTATAGTGGAAATTTTAATCGCAATTTTATCCGGAATGTTGATGAGTGTTCAGGGCGTATTTAATACTGATGTAACAAAGCAGAGCAGTCTGTGGGTGGCAAACAGCTGGGTGCAGTTTACCGCACTGGCAGTCTGTCTGGCGGCATGGGGCATATCAGATCGGAGTTCTTTTGCAGCACTTTGGAAAGTGCAACCGAAATATGTACTTGTTGGTGGTGTGATCGGTGCGTTTATCACACTGACGGTTGTAAAAAGTATGAATACCCTGGGACCGGCGCAGGCAGTATTATTTATCGTAGTTGCACAGATGATCACAGCTTATGTCATTGAACTGTTAGGGTGGTTCGGAACGGAAAAAGTCGACTGGTCCGTACAAAAGCTGATTGGAATGGTGATCGCCATCAGCGGTGTGGTCATTTTTCAGTTGGAACGGAAAGCATAAATGAGCCTTTTCCTAAGAAAGAATTAAAAAAAACCGATAAAACAAGGGTTGTAATATTTGTAATATTTGATAAAATTGTTACAGGTATTTGAGAATCCCCTTTGATACACACAAAGGAGGATGAAAAATGAAACGATGGATACGAATTTGGATGGGAGTGCTGTTGCTTTTGAGCGTGTTACCCGGATGCGGTACAAAACCGGAAGAGATTCTTCTGGCAGAGGCATCGGTACAGCAGGAAGTATCATCGCAGAAGCAGGATTCCGCTCAGGAACTGCCAGTTACAGAACAGCAGGAAGAGCTGGTGCAGGCGGATACGATATATGTCTATGTTTGTGGTGCAGTATGCAATCCAGGGGTATATGAACTGCCTGAAGACAGCAGAGCTTATGAGGCGGTAACGCAGGCCGGAGGCATGGCAGAAGACGCAGCCGGGACAGCGGTCAATCTGGCTGAAGTACTGACGGATGGACAGAAACTTCAGATTCCATTTCAGGGAGAAATTTCTGAGACACAGCTTTCAGACAGCGGCGTAGAGACAACAGACACCCATGTGAATATCAACACTGCGTCCCTGGAGGAACTGATGACCTTGAAAGGCATCGGTCAGACCCGAGCAGAACAGATCCTGGAATACAGAGAAAAACATGGTTCCTTTGCCAGCCCGGAGGCGATTATGAATGTCGACGGAATCAAGCAGGGAACCTATGATAAGATAAAAGATAACATTAGAGTTCAATGAGGTGATGAAATGGCGAAAAAAGTGCTGGTGGTAGATGATGAGAAATTAATCGTGAAAGGAATTCGGTTCAGTCTGGAGCAGGATGATATGGAAGTGGATTGTGCCTATGATGGAGAAGAAGCACTGGATATGGCAAAATCCAAAGATTATGACATTATTCTGCTTGATATTATGCTTCCGAAACTGGATGGATTTCAGGTATGCCAGCAGATTCGCGAATTTTCAAACGTACCGATCGTGATGCTGACTGCAAAAGGCGATGATATGGACAAAATTCTTGGTCTGGAATACGGAGCAGATGATTACATAACGAAACCGTTTAACATTCTGGAGGTTAAGGCTCGGCTGAAAGCAATCATGCGTCGTACTTCCCGCAAGGAAGTGGAAGAAAATCCGAATGTGATCGTGGATGGAGATGTGCGTCTCGACTGTGAGAGCAGACGTCTGTTTATCAAAGGACGTGAGATCAAACTGACCGCAAAAGAATTTGATCTGATGGAACTTATGGTTAAGACACCGGAAAAAGTATACAGCAGAGAGCGCCTGTTGAATCTGGTGTGGGGCTATGAATATCCGGGTGATTTCCGTACCGTGGATGTGCATGTACGCCGTCTGCGAGAAAAAGTAGAGGCAAATCCGAGTGAGCCGAAATATGTACATACCAAATGGGGCGTGGGCTATTATTATCATTCTGACAAACAGAGGTAGTAGATTTGAAAGCAATTATCACGTATTTTAAAAGTCTGAAATTTCGTATTTTTCTATTGATTATTATATTTGGACTTGTTCCAACCTTTCTGTTGCGGGCTGGGATTTTGTCGGCTTATGAAAAGCGAGCGGTAGATACTCGTACCGTAGATATCACAAGTCAGGCAAAATTGTTAGCCACACAGATTGTGGCAAATAATTATCTGCTAGATACCTCTGCACCAGGCATTAGCACACAATTAGATCAGCTTTCCACAATTTATGACGGGCGTGTCATGTTGATTGACAATACATTCACGATTGTGAAAGATACATATGCACTGGATGAGCAGAAAACAATTCTGTCCGAAGAAGTAATACAAGCTTATGGCGGGGAAACAGTGCAAAAATATGATGCGGACAATCGTTATATTGAAATGACGCTTCCAATTAATGATGAATCCGGTAAACATGTAATTGGCGTTATGTTGGTAAGTGTTTCTACAGATAGCATTGTGGCAACACTTGGCATTTTAAAGCAATATGCGCTAATGTTGCAATTTTTGGTAGCAGTAATTGTTATAATTGCAGGATTTGCCGCATCCAGTGGACTGGTTCGACCATTTAAACGTCTGACAAAATCTATCAAAGATGTACAGGATGGCTATGAAGCAGATTTTATCAGTGTCTATTCCTACTCTGAGACAGAAACAATCTCTGCAGCGTGTGACGAAATGTTGCAGCGATTGCAGACATTGGATGAGAGCCGACAGGAATTTGTATCCAATGTTTCTCATGAGTTGAAAACGCCGTTGACATCTATGAAAGTTCTGGCGGATTCATTGATTGGACAGGAAGATATTCCAGTGGAACTTTACAGGGAGTTTATGTCTGATATCGGAGACGAAATCGACCGTGAAAACAAGATTATCAACGATCTCCTTTCTCTTGTGAAAATGGACAAATCTGCAGGAAATATCAACATTGCGAGCATACAGATTAATGAACTGTTAGAGCGTATTATGAAACGCCTGCGTCCAATTGCCCAGAAGCAGAATGTCGAATTGGTTATGGAGAGTTTTCGTCCGGTTGTCGCTGAGGTTGATGAGGTAAAATTGACACTGGCATTATCAAATCTGATTGAGAATGCTATTAAATATAATAAACCCGAAGGATGGGTACATGTATCTTTGAATGCAGATCATCAGAATTTCTTTGTGACAGTGGAAGATAATGGTATTGGCATTCCAAAAGAAGCGCAGGATCGTATTTTTGAACGATTTTACCGCGTAGATAAATCTCATTCACGTGAGATTGGTGGTACAGGTCTGGGACTTGCCATTGCACGAAATGCGATCCTCATGCATCGTGGTGCGATCAAGGTACACAGTATGGAAGGGGAAGGAACAACCTTTACGGTGCGGATTCCTCTGACCTATATCGCAGGTTAAGATAAGGGGATATCTATGAAAACTTGGAAACAAACAGGTGTTTTGTGTCTGGCTGTTTTATTAGCTTTCGGCGCTTTTGCCGGATGCGGGAAACACCAAAAGGAAAATACCGGATATACAATGTTTTATCTGAACAAACAGAAAACAAAAATTGTGAGCCAGTCTTATGAACCGACGGCATCAGACACAACGGATCTCATTGAAGAATTTATTAATCAGATGTCAGAAGAGACGGATGATGTGGATTATCAGAAAATCTTTCCGGATAATGTACAGATTGAGCGTTATGAATATACGGATCACCAGCTTTATCTGTATTTTAACAAGGCGTACAGCGATATTCCAGTTACGGAAGAGGTGCTTTGCCGTGGAGCTGTTGTCCACGATATGATGCAGATCCCGGATGTGGAAGGCGTGTCTTTCTATGTCAACAATCTGCCCCTGATGGATGTAAACGGCAAGGAGGTCGGTATTCTCACCAATGATTCCTTTGTGGAAAATCCAGGGGAGAAAATCAACAATATTCAGGAGGCAAATCTGACATTATATTTTGCATCTTCAGCAGGAGATGGGCTGGTACGTGAGACACAACATGTGTATTATTCTAGTAATACATCTATTGAAAAACTGATTATGGAACGACTTCTTGATGGACCGAAATCTTCCAATGCAAGATCTGCCATACCGGAAAACACAGATTTGATAAGTGTATCTGTCATGGATGGTGTTTGTCTGGTAAATCTTGGAGATGGTTTTCTTACGCAGAATTTTGAAATCAAAGAAGATGTGATCATATATTCTATCGTAGATTCACTGACCGAGCTTGATACCATTAATACGGTACAGATTGCAGTTAATGGAAAAACAAATATCACATATCGTGAAAAAATGTCTTTAAGTGAACATTATAAGCGTGATCTGGATCTTGTCACAGAAGAGGGTGACGATGTGGAAGTCGTACAGAAACAGGAGAAGGAGGGTATACTTGATTCTGGACAATAGACGACATATCTGCCTGTGTGCAACTGCATTGGCTGCCGGAATTCTGCTGACCGGTGAAAAATCGGTCTGGCATCTGATTCCGGCAGTTTTTCTATTAGCAGGTTGCGTTGCAGGCATAGTGCAGCGGGGTAGTACATCCCATTTGGAAAAGAGGATCATGTTTGTAGTCCTTGCAGGATGCTGCATATTTGGTGCTGTCCGAACCAGACAGCGCATAACATCTTATTCCGAACGGCAGGCAGTCGTTCATGATCATTCGCAGGTCAAAATCAGCGGTGTAGTAAGCCGCAAAGAAATAAAATCTGATTCTTATCTATACCATATCAGACAAACATATCTTAACTCAAATCAAAAGCCTGTTTTTCTTGGGCATATGATTGTATCAAATGAAACGGATGACATTCCGGTGGGAGCATCAGTTATCGCATCCGGTAACATTCAGTTATTTTCCAGTGCGCGCAACGATGGCAATTTTGACTTTGCTGCATATTACAGACAGTTAAATATTTTATGCCGAATGACTGCGGACAGTATGGAACAAAAGAGTACACCACATTTCCCTTGTGGCGAAATTCTGTATCGACTGCAAAAGGAAATGGTTCAGGTGTATACCGAACATTTGAATGAACGGGATGCAGGAATCCTGTGTACGCTTGTAGCTGGAAGCAAATCGCAGTTAGATCCGGACACCAGACAGATGTATCAGAATGCGGGAATTTCGCATTTGCTGTCCGTTTCAGGTTTACATATTTCCATTCTTGGATTTGGAATTTACCGTCTGCTTCGCAGACTTCGCAGATCCTATCCTGTTTCTGCGACTGTCAGTATTGTACTGGTTTTCTGCTTTGCCTATATGAGTGGTTTTGGTGTGCCAGCCCGCAGAGCAGTGATCATGTATCTGTGTATGATGGGAGCACAGGTGCTTGGCAGAACGTATGAAGCTGCCAACGGACTGGCGCTGGCGGCCATTCTGTTACTGTCTGGAAATCCGCTGTTCCTGGAGCAGAGCGGTTTCCTGTTTTCTTTTACAGCAATGCTTGCCATTGTAATGTATAGCATTTTATTCCGGGATACAGGATGGAAAGAGCAAACAAAAGAAGAGAAGCAAATCACATGGAAGCGCTTTCTGCAAGATAAAGTATTAATACCACTGAAAAATAATTGTCTGTTCAGCCTGTGGTTACAGATCTGGCTGTTGCCATTAACGGCCTGGTTTTACTATGAAGTTCCGATTTATTCCCTCTTTTTAAATCTTCTGGTGCTTCCGTTGAGCAGCTGGCTGTTAGGCGGTGGACTGATTGCTGCCTTGATCTACCCAAAACTGTCTTATCTTGCAGGATGGATATTAGTGGGATGCCATGGGATTTTAGATTTTTATGAAATGGGAATGAAGCTTCTTCGGCATTTGCCCGGAAATCTGCTTTTGACTGGGCAGCCGGAGCTATGGTGTATGATGGTTTATTATCTTTTCCTCGCAATATTCTGTATCTGGAAGTGCAGACATCGGGACAGTGCAGATGTTAGAAAACATGTGATTTTTTACGGAATGTGCGGTGCATTATTGACAGGAACGTTACTGTTTCATCCAGAGGAAATACCGGGGATCTACATGCTGGATGTGGGACAGGGGGATGGCTTGTTTCTGACCGATGGAACCGGTATGAGAGTGTACATCGACGGTGGAAGCAGTTCGGAAAATGCTGTTGGGACGTATCGCATACTGCCGTTTTTGAAGTATCACCGGGCTGGAAGCATTGATGCCTGGATCGTTACCCATCCGGATGCAGATCATATATCAGGTTTACTGGAAATTCTGGAGACAGATTACCCGATCAGACAGCTGATTCTGGCCAAAGCGCAGGCAGATCAGGAGGTTTGTCAGGAATTGATCACTCTGGCCCAGGAAAAAGGTACCGATATTAAATATGCCATTACAGGAAGCGAGCTGAATTTACAGGATATGCAACTGCACTGTCTGTATCCGGATGCACAGGAGACAGCCGCAGATATCAATGGATTGTGTCAGGTATGGGAGCTGCAAAGCCATGGATTTTCCATGTTGTTTACCGGGGATATCGGGGAAGAGCAAGAAACATTATTGTCGGAACGCAACAGCCTGCAGCCAGTTACGGTTTTAAAAGTGGCTCATCACGGTTCCCGCTATTCTAGCAGTGAAGCGTTTCTGGAACGTATACAGCCTGAAATTGCACTTATTTCCAGCAGTGCGCGGAATCGTTATCATCATCCGTCACCGGAGACCATAGAGCGTCTGCAGAAACATGACTGTGAGATTTACTGTACCAAAGATCAGGGACAGTTATCCATATTATACTGGGAAGGGCAGTGGATATTAAAAAAATATATCAAGTGAATGATAAGCCCAATTTCTATAGAGAATGAATCAACAGAAGTAAATGAGCAATGGAATTTCATCTCCCATCTCATATAAATCCCCGCTCCATCTGGTTATATGCACTAAACAGCTGTCTTGACAGTTGTAAACTATGATAGTATAATGGCGAAAGCATTATAAAGAGGAAAAACTATTATGAGAGAATATTATGACGTCATTATCGTTGGCACTGGTGCAGCCGGTTTGTACTGTGCCTTAAATCTGCCAGATCGCAAACGAATTTTAATGATTACAAAACAGGAAGCCGATCAGTCAGATTCTTTTCTGGCGCAGGGCGGTATCTGCATGCTGCGCGGGGAAGATGATTACAAAAATTACTTTGAAGATACCATGCGCGCAGGACATTATGAGAACGATGAACGTGCAGTAGATCTGATGATACGCAGTTCAAACAGTATCATCCGTGATCTGGTACAGCGAAAAGTCGATTTTACCAGAGATGATACAGGAAATCTGATGTTTACGAGAGAAGCTGCGCATTCTCAGCCGCGTATTTTATTCCATGAGGATATTACCGGCAAACAGATCACCCAGACATTATTAAATGAAGTAAAGACAAAACCAAATATAGAAATCTGTGAATATATGACAATGGTAGATCTGATCGCAAATGACAATGTCTGCGGTGGAATCATTATCATGGATCAGGACAATCAGGTTTATCCAGTTTATGCACAGCATGTGGTTCTGGCCTGCGGCGGACTTGGCGGTCTGTATCAGAATTCCACGAATTTTCCACATATTACCGGAGATGCCCTTGGAATTGCGTTAAAGCATCAAATTCAGCTGGAGCACATGGATTACATACAGATTCATCCGACAACTTTATATTCAAAAAAACCAGGACGCAGATTTCTTGTGTCAGAATCTGTCCGCGGAGAGGGCGCATTACTGCTGGATAAAAACGGTCTGCGCTTTACCGATGAATTACAGCCAAGAGATATGGTGAGTCAGGCTATTTTTGCCCAGATGGAAAAAGAAGGTTCTGCCCATGTCTGGGAGGATATGCGTCCGCTCGGAAAAGATACAATTTTGAAACATTTCCCGAATATTTATCAGCAGTGTCTGGAGGAAGGATATGATCCTTGCAAAGAGCCGATTCCGGTTGTTCCGGCACAGCATTATTTTATGGGAGGTATCAAAGTAGACCTTGGAAGCCGCACTACCATGAAGGGTCTGTATGCCTGTGGGGAGACAAGCTGTAACGGTGTACACGGCAAAAACCGTCTGGCAAGCAATTCCCTGTTGGAGTCACTGGTATTTGCCCGCAGAGCGGCGGATGATATTTTGTTTGGAACACAGGAAAAGTATGAAGGCGCACCAGTAGATATTCAAAAATACGAGGATCGAGACCAGATTTTATCTGAATATCATACTGCAGTACGAAATGAGATTGAGAGGGTAAAAAACAGTCATGAATGATATAACGATGAAACTGCAGGCGGACAATCTGATCCGCCTTGCCTTGCAGGAAGATATTACAAGTGAAGATGTGTCCACAAATGCGGTAATGCCGACGGCTCAGCCCGGCGAAGTGGAACTGATTGCAAAGGAAGACGGCGTAATCGCAGGTCTTGATGTTTACGCAAGAGTCTTTTATCTACTGGATCCTGAGACAAAAGTTACTTTTCACTGCAAAGACGGAGATACTGTAAAAAAAGGTCAGCTCATGGCTGTGGTACAAGGCGATATCCGTGTACTTCTTTCCGGTGAGCGTGTCGCATTAAATTATCTGCAGCGTATGAGTGGAATCGCAACCTACACAAGACAGGTCGCTGACCTGTTGAAAGGCAGCAATGTAACACTTCTTGACACCAGAAAAACAACGCCAAACTGCCGTATTTTTGAAAAATATGCTGTCCGTGTGGGTGGCGGCTGTAACCACCGCTATAATCTGTCCGATGGTGTTTTGTTAAAAGATAACCATATCGGAGCTGCCGGAAGCATTACAAAAGCAATTCAGCTGGCAAAAGCCTATGCGCCGTTTGTACGGAAAATTGAGATTGAGGTAGAGACACTGAACCAGGTACAAGAGGCGGTAGAAGCTGGTGCTGACATCATCATGCTGGATAACATGACACCGGAGGTGATGAAAGCGGCTGTAGTATTGATCGATGGCCGTGCACAGACAGAGTGCTCCGGTAATATCACAAAAGAAAATATTGCAAAAATCTGTGAGATTGGTGTGGATTTTGTATCCAGCGGTGCGCTGACACATTCTGCTCCGATTCTGGATATTTCCATGAAACATTTACATGCAATTTAATTTGGAAAGCGAGAAAGTGAAATGACAATAGCAGAAATACAGCAGGAAATTATGCGAATGAAAAAAGAGCAGGATGTCTGTATCCTGGCGCATGCCTATCAGGGACAGGATATTCTGGAGGTTGCCGATTACATGGGAGATTCCTATGGTTTAAGCGTACAGGCATCCAAAAGCAACTGTAAAGGTGTTATTATGTGCGGTGTCCGTTTTATGGCAGAGACATGCAAGATTTTAAGCCCGGAGAAGAAAGTGTGGCTGGCAAATCCAACGGCAGGATGTCCAATGGCTGAGCAGCTTGATCTGAACTTCCTTCGTGCGTTAAAACAAAAATATCCGAATCACGCAGTTGTGGCATACATCAATACCACTTCAGAGTTAAAGACAGAGTGTGATGTCTGTGTAACATCTTCTTCTGCTGTGGAAATCTGTAAAAAACTGGATGCCGATAAGATTTTATTTATCCCAGATCCGAATCTTGGCCGTTATGTAGCTCAGCAGATTCCGGAGAAAGAATTTGCTTTTTACACCGGCGGATGTCCACGTCATATGATCGTGACTCCGGATCACGTCAGAAAGGCAAAAGAACTGCATCCGGATGCGCTGCTTCTGGTTCACCCGGAATGCCGTCAGGAAGTGGTAGAACAGGCGGATTATGTTGGATCTACCACAGGCATTATGAATTTTGCAAAAAAATCCGATTACAAAGAGTTTATCATTGGTACGGAAAACAGTATTGTACAGCATCTGCAGTTTGACTGCCCGGATAAGCAGTTCTATCCGTTGACGGTACAGCTTACCTGCATGAATATGAAGATTACTACACTGATGGATATTTATAACTGTCTGAAAGGCTGCGGTGGCGAAGAAATTACACTTCTGGATCATGTGATGGAAGGCGCTGGCCGATGCATTCACCGCATGGTGGAACTTGGCGGCTGATTGACTCATGGGACTGTGTTAACTGCACTTAATCAGTAATTTATAACATTGCGAATACTTAGGGCGGGAGAGATTTTTCTTTCCCGCCTTGTGTTTTTCACGGATTCATATTATACTTTGATACATGAAAACATTACAGGAAGATTTAAAAACGGGAAATTTTAAACATTGTTATCTGCTATACGGAGAAGAACCTTACCTGGTTCAGCAGTATAAAAACCGTCTGAAAAATGCCTTGTCCGTAGAAGGAGACACGATGAATACTTCGATATTTTCCGGGAAAGACATCCGGCCGGAGGCACTGATCGATCTTTCGGAGACATTACCTTTTTTTGCGGAGCACCGTGTCATTCTGGTGGAAAACAGCGGATTTTTCAAAAAAAGTACGGAAGAACTGGCTGCATACATGGGAGAACTTCCGGAAACGTCCTATTTTGTCTTTGTGGAAGAAGAAGTGGACAAGCGCGGAAAAATGTACAAGCAGGTCAAAAAGTATGGCAGCGTGGTAGAATTCAAACGCCAGACAGACGCCGTTCTGATGCAGTGGATTCTCGGAACACTGAAAAAAGAAAATAAAAGGATCACCCGTTCGGTTATGGAACTGTTTTTGAGTAAGACAGGTAACGATATGGAACTGATCACCCAGGAACTGGAAAAACTGCTTTGCTATACCATGGAAAAAGAAGTGATCGAGGCAGAAGACGTGGAGGCTATCTGTGCCAATCAGATCAGTGGCAAGATTTTTGATATGGTGGATGCCATTGGACGCAAAGAGAAAAAAAAAGCACTGGATCTGTATTATGACCTTCTGATGCTGAAAGAACCTGCCATGCGCATCCTTTTTCTGATCACCCGCCATTTCCAGATCCTGATGCAGCTGCGTGAGATGGCCGGCGGCGGATTTGATTATAAGAGCATGGCTTCCAAGGTCGGTGTACCGGAATTTGCCGTGCGCAAATATACCGGGCAGGCCCGGGCTTTTGATAGCCTGAGACTGGAAGAAATTATGCGGGAGTGTGTACAAACGGAGGAGAATATCAAAACCGGTCAAATGGGAGACCAGCTTGCGGTAGAATTACTGATTATTTCCACGATGCAATGATTCAGTTCACACGCGCCATTCGCAAAACGCCCATTCTGGGCTTCTCCGCTGTTATACAGCTATTTTTGCTCATAAAACGGTGCTCCCTTTGTCACTATGTATTTAGGTAACTCCTCATGCAAGCATGATCTTTACCTAAGATACATGTGACAAGTGAACTGGAGCACAAAAAAGTGTTGCAATTACAATTTTGTTATGCTAGAATCAGACGCAGAAAGACAAAGACGTCTGGATGAAATTCATCCGGGCGTCTTTTTGTGTTACCGGGTATTTTTCTGTAACACAAAGAGCTGAAATAGAGAAAATGAATTGAGTCGCATTTCCCGGTTGTTAAGGAGGATTTTGAAAATGAACACAGGAGATACCGCTTTTATGATGATCTGCTCGGCACTGGTATTTTTTATGACACCGGGTCTGGCGTTCTTTTATGGAGGACTGGTTCGCAGAAAAAATGTAGTAAACACAATGATGGCATGTGTATCCATCATGGGTCTGGTCGTTGTAATGTGGGTGGCTTTTGGCTATTCCCTTGCTTTCGGCGGCAATTACGGAGGCATTATCGGAGACTTCCGCTGGGCATTCTTACATGGCATTAACATGTCAGAGGCCGGACCTTATGCAGACAGTATTCCGCACTTGGTATACATCGCTTTCCAGATGATGTTCGCCATTATCACACCGGCTCTGATCACAGGATCTCTTGTTGGTCGAATGAAATTTAAAGCATTATTTTTCTTTATTGCTTTATGGTCTGTGGTTGTATATTATCCATTGGCTCATATGGTATGGGGCAAAGGCGGACTGCTGGCAACCATCGGTTCCGTTGATTTTGCAGGTGGAAACGTTGTTCATATCAGTTCCGGTATCACAGCTTTGACATTGGCTATTTTACTTGGACGCAGAAAAGGATATAATAAAGTTGCCTATCGTGTACATAACATTCCCTTCGTTGTTCTTGGTGCTTCCATGTTGTGGTTCGGATGGTTTGGATTCAATGCCGGAAGTGCTTTAAAAGCCGACGGCCTTGCCGCACACGCGTTTATGACAAGTGCGATTTCCGCTGGAGTGGCATTGCTATCCTGGATGCTTCTGGATGTGATCATGGATAAGAAACCGACACTGGTTGGTGCATCCACTGGTCTGGTTGTCGGTTTGGTAGCCATTACACCAGGGGCAGGTTTCGTACCGATCTGGTCAGCCTTTATCATTGGAGCGTTGGTCAGCCCGATCTGCTTCTTTGGTGTCAAACTGATCAAACAGAAACTGAAAATCGATGATGCGCTGGATGCCTTCGGCTGCCATGGTATCGGTGGTATCTGGGGCGGTATCGCAACCGGATTATTTGGAAAATCCTCTATCAACAGTGCTGCACGCTGGGATGGTCTGGTATTTGGTGATATACATCTGTTTCTGGCGCAGCTGGCAGGTATCGGTATTACCATTGCAATCGCAGTAGTCGGAACACTGGTTTGTATCGGAATCGTGCGTATCTTTACTAAAATCCGTGTGGATGACCGTGCTGAAACCGTTGGTCTGGATCTATCCGAACATGGTGAGAAAGCTTATCCGTCCTTCAACGGTTGGGATTAATATCTATTGATGTGAAAAATGAAATATTCGGTGTCCTGAAAAAGTTTATACATACTAAAACAGGACGAAATATAAGGAGATATTTATGTTAATCAAAGTAGAAGCAATCATAAATGAAGAAAAATTTGAAGACGTCAAAGAGGCCTTAAATGGCATTCATGTCAATGGTATTACAGTTTCACAGGTCATGGGCTGTGGTACCCAGCGTGGATTAAAGCGTTATGTCCGTGGTTCCGAGGTAGAGATTAACCTGCTGCCGAAGATCAAACTGGAGATTGTGGTTTCTTCCGAAAAATGGGAAGAGAAGGTAATTGATATCATCCAGAAAACTGCTTATACCGGAAATGTCGGTGATGGAAAAATTTTCAGTTACGAATTGCGTACAGCAACAAAGATCCGTACCAACGAAAAGAACGAACATGCGATCTGGGGGGATGAGCAGCGTCAGGAATATGCCCGCAATCCGGAGGCAAAAGAAACACTGTAGCCTGTCAAAAAAATAACAGGCGCAGACGAATTTACTGGAAAGGAAAAAGTATGACGGAATATTGTCATATGGTGTAATGTTATGGGATTTAAAAAAGTGGTTGTTGTCGGCGGCGGAGTACTTGGAAGTCAGATCGCTTATCAGGTCGCATACAAAGGTTTTGATGTTACAGTATGGCTGCGCAGTGAAGGTTCAATTGATCGTGCAAAACCAAAATTTGAGCGTTGGCATGAAACATACAAAAAAGATCTGGAAGCAACAAAAGCACTGATCGGTACTGATACAAAACTGTATCCGCGTGGTCTGGTGGATGATTTTGCATCTCTGACACCGGAGAAGATTGATGCATTAAAAGAGCAGGCTGATAAGACATATGAGGGATTGGTTTATGAACTGGATATGGAAAAAGCCATGGCTGATGCAGATCTTGTCATTGAGTCTCTTTCAGAAGATCCGAAAGCCAAAATCGAATTTTATCAGTCGATGGCTCCGCTACTTCCGGAGAAAACAGTGGTGGTAACCAATTCGTCCACGATGCTCCCGAGTACTTTTGCATCTTACACAGGCAGACCGGAAAAATATCTGGCGCTTCATTTTGCGAATGAAATCTGGAAAAACAATACTGCTGAGATCATGGGACATCCAGGAACGGCTCAGAAATACTATGACGAAGTAGTTGCATTTGCAAAAGAAATCGGGATGATTCCGTTACAGCTGAAAAAAGAGCAGCCGGGATATATCTTGAATTCTCTGCTGGTTCCGTTCCTGAATGCCGGACAGGCCTTATATGCAAACGACGTAGCCGATCCGCAAACTATAAGTATAACTAAATACATGTTCAAAAAGAATCTGTCCAGTTCGGGCAGATTCTTTTTTGTCAATAATTTAAAAATTATTCCGAAACCAGTTTCAGACCCGTAATGTCCGGCTGAATAGTAAGAGAGTAGTTTGTATAGTAGACTACAAATCCCGGTTTTGCTTTATTCGGCTTTTTCACATTTTTTTTCTGCAAATAATCAATTTCGACTTTTTCATTGCCACGGCCCTTGGAATAAAAAGCAGCTAAACGTCCTGCTTCCTCAAAAGTGCGATCCGGCATCTCGCCTGTTTTTGTTTTCACAAGCACATGAGACCCCGGCATTCCTTTCGCATGGAACCACCAGTCGTTGCCTTCCGCAAATTTGAAAGTCAGTTCATCGTTCTGGAAGTTGTTTTTGCCAACATAAATATCAAATCCATCGGTAGAGCGGTAGTGATACGGTTTACTCTTGCCTTGTGTCTTTTTTTTGGAGTATTTGTGCTTGATATAACCGCTTTCCATCATTTCTTCCTTGATCTGCTGCAGATCGGCTTCGGTTTCTGCAATATCAAGAGCAGTGGCAATGGAGTCCAGATGATCGATTTCAAGCTGTGTATCCTCAATCAGATCCGTCAGTGCTTCGTAAGTACGTTTCAGCTTTGCATACCGGTCAAAATACTTTTTTGCATTGTCCAACGGTGAAATTGTGGAATCCAGTGGAATATGGATTGTCTCATTGGTATAATAATTTAACGCATCGAATCCTTTGCATCCTTCTTCTAACTGATAACCGTAAGTGTGGATCAGCTCGCCGTATACTTTGTATTTTTCTCTCTTTTCCGTATCTTTTAACTGCTTTTTCTGCAGATCATATTTTTTGCGGTTTCGTTCTAATAACGTATTGATCACATGACGCAGATCTGCGGATTTCTGTCGCATGCGGGTATAAAGGCTGCGCTGTGCATAATAGTTTTCCAGTACCTCCGAGATCGAATCGTAAGAAACGATCGTATCGGAAGCATAGGATGTCAGTGGGATTGCTGCATATTCTATGGGTTCCTCCTGATGCATGATGATGTTCGGGGAAAAACGTCCCGCGCGGATGTCGGTCATCGCTGCCAGAAAAACTTCGGCCAGTTTATCCTTCTGATCTGCATTCAGAGAAGCACACGGAGCATCACCGTCCACATCTGCCCGATAGCAGAATTCATTGGCGGACAACGGACTGATACCGGTATAAGAGGTATAAATTGCTTTTGCAGCGCTGCATGGTTTCTGTAATGCGTGCGCCATAAAATGCTCTTTTGTTTCTTCCAGCGGGTTCATTTTATCCTGCTGCGCCGGAATGAAATAGGTGCGCCCCGGAAGTACCTCACGGACAGAACTTACCTGTGCGGAAATGTGCTTGATACTGTCAAGGATCATGTCGTTTTCATCACAGAAAATGATGTTGCTGTGTTTTCCCATTAACTCAATGATCAGCTTTTTGTGTCTGAGATCCCCCAGATCATCCAGATGTTCGATCTCAAATACGATGATACGCTCCATACCCGGCTGGGTGATGGAAGTGATACGTCCGTTGGCCACATGCTTGCGCAGCAGCATACAGAAATTCGGTGCTGTCATCGGGCTTGGTTTGTTTTTATCTGAAATATATACCAGTGGCAGTGATGCACTTGCGGACAAAAGCAGACGTTTTTGACCGGAAGTACCTTTTAAGGTAAGAAGTAATTCATCTTTTTCCGGCTGAGCAATTTTGCTCAAACGTGCATTTGTGAAATTTTCCTGTAATTCTTTTGCCAGACTGGCAACTACGATACCATCAAGAGCCATAAAACTCCTCCTAACTTAACTGTCTGAACCATATTTTTCCACACAACAATATTGTTACATTACCTTGTAATACTGCAAATTCTTTGAAAAATATGTAATTCGCTAATTACAAAATGTTAGCATGATTTTCATAAAAAAGCAAATTTAAACTGGAAAAACAATAAATGCTGTGGTATTATATTGGATGCTTGACTACAGGATGCGAAAATATAGAAATTTTTAGTACTTTGTCACAGACAAAATAAGATACAGAAAAAAAGAAAGGAGTTTTTGCAATGCCAACAGAAGAGAAAAATCCACTTGCCACCCAAAAAGTAAGTTCCCTGATTTTAAAATTTACCATCCCGGCGATCATCAGTATGATGGTAAGTTCCTTATATAATATCGTAGATCAGATTTTCATCGGACAGGGGGTCGGTATGCTGGGTAATGCGGCAACGAATATTGCATTCCCGGTAAATATCATTTGTACGGCAGTGGCGCTTTTGCTTGGAATCGGAAGTGCTTCCAATTTCAATCTGAAGTCTGGAGCTGGACATACGGAAGAAGCGAAAAACTATGCCGGTAACGGCCTGACCATGCTTGTGGTATGTGGCGTGATCATCACAGCTGTTACATTATTGTTTTTAACTCCATTGATGCATATTTTCGGAGCAACTAAAGAGGTCCTGCCGTATGCCATTGATTATACAGGCATCACAGCCATCGGTGTACCATTTCTGACATTGACCACCGGTGGATGCCATCTGGTACGTGCGGACAGAAGTCCTTCGTTTTCGATGGCCTGTATGCTGACCGGTGCGATTATTAATACGGTTCTTGATCCGTTATTTATCTTTGTCTGCCACTGGGGCATTAAAGGTGCCGCCTGGGCAACTGTGCTCGGACAGGTTGTATCCGGAATTATGATCCTTGTGTATTTCTGGAAATTTTCCAAGATGAAACTGACCCGCCAGCAGCTGATCCCTCGAGGAAAATATCTTGGTGAGATCACAGCACTTGGACTTGCTTCCGGAATCAATCAGGTAGCTATGGCGATTATTCAGATTACAATGAACAATATCTTGCGGAAATACGGAGCTCTTTCTGATTACGGTGCGGATATTCCAATTGCCTGTGCAGGAATTATTTCCAAGGTAAATATGATCTTCATGTCTATCGGAATCGGTATTTCACAGGGCTGTCAGCCGATCTTTGGATTTAACTACGGAGCGGAAAAGTTTGACCGTGTACGGGAAACTTACAAAAAAGCTGCCGTGGCCGCTGTTATTGCCGGTATTGTATTTTTTGCCTGCTTCCAGTTGTTCCCGCGTCAGATCATTTCTCTGTTCGGTGGTGGAAGCGAAGCGTATTTCCGGTTTGCGGAACAGTATTTCCGTATTTTTATGTTTATGACATTTATCAACGGTATCCAGCCGATGTCCTCCGGATTTTTTACATCTATCGGAAAGGCAAAACTTGGTATGATCGTGTCTCTGACCCGTCAGATCATGTTTTTACTTCCGCTGATTCTGATTCTCCCTGTGTTTATGGGCATCGATGGTGTCATGTATGCGGGACCGATCGCAGATCTGGCCGCTGCGGTTATTACCATATGGTTTGTATATCTTCAGTTCAAAGATATGCGTCAGAAAGAAGCTAGCCTGAAATAATAAATTAGAACGCAGAAATATTTGACTTCCGTAAAAAAACATTTTATAATAAATTGATTATGCAGAGCAGAAGGTTTCTGTATAAACAGAATTCGAGATAAAGCAGGTGCAGACACATGATAAAAAGTATGACAGGATTTGGTCGCTGCGAACTTTCTAACGATAAAAGAAAAATCACGGTTGAGTTAAAATCCGTAAACCACAGATACCTCGATATAAATATCCGTATGCCGAAAAAGCTGAATTTCTTTGAGGCTGCCATCCGCAATCTGCTGAAAGAATATATGCAGCGTGGAAAAGTGGATGTGTTTATCAGCTATGAAGATTTTTCCGAGCAGACGATGGCTGTTAAGTACAATGCCGCAATTGCCAGAGAGTATCTTGGCTATCTGCAGCAGATGGCAGATGAATTGAATCTGGAAAATGATATCAGAGTCAGTACATTGTCCAGATATCCGGAGGTACTGACCATGGAAGAACAGACACCGGATGAGGAAGAACTCTGGTCGCAGTTAGAGCAGGCAATCCGTAATGCATGTACACAGTTTTCGGAAACCCGTGCTGTGGAAGGAACGCATCTGAAACAGGATTTGGTAGAAAAGCTGCATCATATGAAATCTAACGTGGATAAGGTAGAAGAACGCGCACCGGAAATCATAAAGGAATACCGTGCAAAACTGGGAGAAAAAGTGCAGGAGCTGCTTGGTGATACTCAGATTGATGAGGCGAGACTGTCCACAGAGATTATACTATTTGCCGATAAGATCTGCACGGATGAGGAAACGGTCCGTCTAAAAAGCCATATCACATCCATGTTAAATGCACTGGATGGCAATGAGGGTATCGGACGTAAGTTGGATTTCATTGCACAGGAAATGAACCGCGAGGCCAACACGATCCTGTCCAAATCAAATGATCTGGAGACTTCAGACATTGCAATTGAGTTAAAGACAGAGATTGAGAAAGTCCGGGAACAGATTCAGAACATTGAATAAAAGGAGCAGATATGGCAGGATTGATCAATATCGGTTTTGGAAATGTGGTAAATACAGATAAAATCGTAACTATCATTAATCCGGACTCTGCACCGGCCAAACGAATCGTTCAGAAGGCAAAAGAATCCGAACGGATCGTGGATGCTACACAGGGCAGAAGAACGAAAAGTATTATTCTTACTGACAGTGAGCATGTAATACTATCTGCACTTCAGCCGGATACACTGGCTGGCAGATTTCAAAATATACGAGAGCATAAAGAAATGCTGTAAAGAGGAGATTGATTGAGTCATGGCAGATTCAGGTTTTTTAATTGTAATATCCGGATTTTCAGGTTCTGGAAAAGGAACGATCATGAAAGAACTGATTGCACGATATCCGGAGAAATACGCATTGTCCATTTCAGCCACCACCCGCGGACCGCGTGAGGGAGAGGCGGACGGAAGAGAATATTTCTTCAAGACAAAAGAAGAATTTCTCGCTATGATCGAACATGGAGAGCTTTTGGAGCATGCACAGTATGTAGAAAATTATTACGGTACACCGAAAGCTTATGTGGAGGAACAGCTGCAAGCCAACAAAAACGTAATTCTTGAGATTGAAATTCAGGGTGCGTTAAAGATCAAAGAGCAGTTTCCACAGACATTGCTGCTGTTTGTGACACCGCCTTCCGCACAGATTTTAAAAGAACGCCTGACCGGACGTGGCACAGAGACAGAAGAAGTTATTGATTCCAGACTGGCCAGAGCCATTGAGGAAGCGGACGGTTGTGAGGTATATGATTATCTGGTCATCAATGATGAACTGGATGAGGCGGTAGAACACGTACACCAGATTATTTGCAGTGAGCATCAGCGTATGCAGCATAACCTGAATACCATTGAGACAATAAAAAATGATTTAAAACAGTTTGTGAAAGGAGATTTATCATGATACATCCATCTTATAATGAATTAATGAAAGTCGTAAATAACAATGCAGAGTATGGTGAGGAACCGGTAGTAAACAGCCGTTATTCCATCGTTATCGCATCTGCAAAACGTGCGCGCCAGATCATCGGCGGTGCAGAGCCGTTAGTTCCAAATGCTGCCGGAAAAAAACCTTTATCTATCGCTGTAGAGGAGTTATATACAGGAAATGTAAAAATCCTCGGTGAAGATGATGATGTGGAAGAGGAAGGCGATCGCTAATTCTGCCTTTTTACATGCTGCCTTGTAAAAAAGGCAGCATTGTTGTTTCTGTGCATCCCTTGCTGAAAAATGCCTGGGATATTTTTAAAATAACGATAAATGGAGGAACCAAATGAAAGTATTATTTATTTCACTTGGCTGTGATAAAAACCTTGTCGATTCTGAATTTATGCTTGGAAAATTAACACATCACAAATTCACGGTAACGGACAACGAACAGGAGGCAGATATCATCGTGATCAATACCTGCTGTTTTATCCATGATGCAAAAGAAGAAAGTATCCAGTCCATTCTGGATATGGCACAGTACCGCACCGGTGGAAACTGTAAAGCATTGATTGTTTGCGGTTGCCTGGCAGAACGTTACCGGGATGAGATTCTGAAAGAGATCCCGGAAGTAGATGCTGTGCTGGGAACCAATTCTACCGAGCAGATCTGCGATGCCATCGAGAAAGTACTGCTTGGTGATAAATATGAGGCATATGAGCCACTGACCGGCATTGAGACACATGAAGCAAAACGCAGCGTGTCCACCGGTGGACATTATGCACATTTAAAAATCGCAGAAGGTTGCAGCAAACACTGTACTTACTGCATTATTCCATCCATCCGTGGAGATTTTCGTTCTGTACCGATGGAAGAGATCCTGAGTCAGGCACAGGATCTGGCAGAAGCCGGAGTCAAAGAACTGATTCTGGTCGCACAGGAGACGACACTGTACGGTATTGATCTGTATGGTAAAAAATCCCTGCACATTCTGTTGAATGAACTGAATAAAATTCCCGGAATTTACTGGATTCGTCTGATGTATTGTTATCCGGAAGAAATTTATGATGAATTGATCGAAGCGATTCGAGACAACGAAAAAGTATGTCACTATATTGACATGCCGATCCAGCATATCAATTCCGATATTTTACGCCGCATGGGCCGTAAGACAAACCGCGAGATGCTGGAAGAAAAAATCGCCGCCCTGCGTGCCGCTATTCCGGATATCGCGATCCGGACGACGTTGATCTGTGGTTTCCCGGGTGAAATGCCAGAGCAGCACGAAGAGCTTATGGAGTTTTTAAATGAAACGGAATTTGACCGTCTGGGTGCATTTACTTATTCTCCGGAAGAAAATACACCCGCAGCTACTTTCGACCATCAGGTAGAAGAGTCTGTCAAAGAAGACTGGCAGGCAGATGTTATGGAGCTGCAGGAGGAAATTATTCTGGATAAAAATGAGACCATGATCGGGAAAGAAATTCTTGTTATGATCGAAGGAAAAGTGGCAGATGAAAATGCTTATGTAGGCCGAAGCTACCGTGATGCTCCGGATATCGACGGTCTTGTTTTCGTAAACACCGATGTGGAACTGGTAAGTGGTGATTTTGTCAAAGTCCGTATTACCGGTGCCTATGAATATGATCTCATCGGAGAACTGATGGAAAACATCTGATATATGATTTTGTCAGAGAACTGATGTAAAACATCAGATACGAGATAGGAGGAACTTATGAATTTACCTAATAAACTTACGATTTTTCGTGTGATTTTAATTCCGTTTTTTGTATTTTTTCTGTTAACGGATGTACTTGGTGCAACCGGTGATTACCTGGCTCTTGTGATTTTTATCGTAGCCAGCCTGACTGATATGCTGGATGGAAAAATTGCCAGAAAATATAATCTGGTCACAAATTTTGGAAAATTTATGGACCCGTTGGCAGACAAACTGCTGGTGTGTTCCGCAATGATCTGTCTGGTAGATCTGAAATTACTGCCGTCATGGATCGTAATCATCATCATTGCCCGCGAATTTATCATCAGCGGATTTCGTCTCATTGCTGCAGAACATCAGATTGTTATTGCTGCAAGCATGTGGGGAAAATTTAAGACGACATTTCAGATGTCCATGATCATTTTGCTGATCCTGAACATGAACTTTGACGTATATGTAGCTGGTGTTGGCATTATTCATGTACTGGCACTGATTGCAACGTATGTGGCACTGGTTCTGACTATTGTGTCTCTGATTGATTATCTCTGCAAAAATAAAGCAGTTTTAAAAGAGCAGGATTAGGAAACATTACATTTATTATTATTTAGGAGGTCCGCTATGAGAATTATAGCCGGAACAGCCCGCAGTATGCCATTAAAAACCATTGAAGGCAAAGATACGCGGCCTACAACCGATCGAATCAAAGAAACATTATTTAATATCATACAGATGGAAGTGCCGGGTTCTGTTTTTTTAGATCTGTTTGCCGGAAGTGGTGCCATCGGTCTGGAAGCAGTCAGCCGTGGTGCAAAAAAAGCTGTATTTGTAGAAAACAGCAAGAAGGCAGCTGCCTGCATTCAGGAAAATATCCGATTTACAAAATTTACCTCCAGCTGTGATCTGAAATGTATGGATGCGTTATCTGCACTCCGCATGCTGGAGCGCAGATATGTGTTTGATATCATTTTTATGGATCCGCCATATGGACAGGGACTGGAATACGATGCCCTGGCGCATTTAAAAGATTCCTCCATTCTGACCGAAGATACACTGATCATCGTGGAAGAATCTCTTGAGACAGATCCGTACGAAATGGAAAAATATGGTTTTGAAATTACACGTGTAAAAAAATATAAAACAAACCAGCACGTGTTTCTCAGAAGAATACAGTAAAGGGGCCTGTGATAAATAAGTCACAGATACGAAAATGAAAAAAGCAATCTATCCTGGCAGTTTTGATCCAATGACGCTGGGACATCTTGATATTATTGAGCGTTCATCCAGAATTGTAGATGAACTGAATGTGGCAGTTTTAAATAATAATGCGAAAAATCCGTTGTTTTCTGTGGATGAACGTGTTAGTATGATAAAAGAATTTACATCACATCTTCCAAATATTACAGTGACTGCATATGATGGACTTTTAGCGGATTATGCAGATCAGATCGGAGCCAATATCATTGTGCGTGGTCTGCGCGCGGTAACTGATTTTGAGTATGAATTACAGATTGCACAGACGAATCATGCTGTCAATCCAAAAATTGATACGATTTTCCTTACCACCAGTCTTCAGTACGCGTATTTAAGCTCTACGATCACAAAGGAAGTCGCTTCCTATGGCGGTGATATATCAAAATTTGTTCCGAAGGAACTGATTGAAAGAGTGTACAGCAAATACAACATTAAACGATAAAGGAGAGATTTAAATGACAAGCCGTATTGAACAGATTATTTCTGAAATTGAGGAATATATTGACGGTTGCAAATTTCAGCCACTGTCAAATTCTAAAATCATTGTAAATAAAGAGGAACTGGAAGAGTTACTGACAGAACTTCGTATGAAAACTCCGGAGGAGATCAAACGTTATCAGAAGATCATTAGCAATAAAGATGCCATTTTAGCAGATGCACAGGCAAAAGCAGAAGAGATTCTGGCTCAGGCGCAGATTCAGACAAATGAGCTTGTCAGCGAACATCAGATCATGCAGCAGGCTTATGCACAGGCGAACGAAGTTGTTTCCATCGCCACAAATCAGGCTCAGGAGATTTTGGACAAGGCAACCGAGGATGCGGACAATATCCGCACCGCAGCCATTGAGTATACCGATAATCTGCTTGGTAATCTGGAGAATATCGTAGTACATGCTATTGATACAAACAAAGCAAAATACGATGGTCTGATGTCCTCTCTTCAGAACTGCTATGATATCGTAAAAGCAAACCGTAACGAACTTACTCCGACCGAGGAGACAGAAGAAGAAACAGCAGAAGCAACTGCTGCTGAGCCGGAGCAGTTTGACGTTATCGGCGGAGCAGACAACAAACCAGAGCAGCTGTAAGCAAAACCGTTGCAAAAGTATTACATATTCGGAATTTCACATAGGTTCTCATTCCGGTCTTTAATTCAGACATCATAGAGGCTGTCTGGAAGATGCCGCTGAGACCACCGAAAGACACAAATGCAGTAGCAAGCAGATATTGTCCTGTTGGGGACAAATTCGTACATGTAAGGGCATAGATTCCATTTGTTATTTCCAAAAATCCGGCAAAACAACAGGAAACAGCCGGATGTTGGAATGGTACATGTTGCATCATATCTGCCGCAATTGAAAAAAACATAATATAACCGGCGAGTTTTATCATCGTTGTAAAACCGTTCATAATGCCGTCATCAATGATTGTTAAATTTATTTCAAATCTGGATGCCGGCATTTTTTCTGAGCATTTTCCCGGAACGCTACTGTGAACAGTAAATATAAGGATCCTTCCGAGCAGAAATGGCGGTAGATAGCAGAGCAAAAGAAAAAGCCATCCGGGCATATGATTTTCCGGTAACGAAGCAAACACATAATTATACAGAAAGGCCGGCCCGAAATTGTTGCTAATACAGCTGACAGTGACAGCCTCTTCCTTTGAAATTTTACCAACGTGATATAAATCTGCGCACAGTTTGCTTCCCAGCGGAAAGCCGAACAAAAAGCCTGCGATCAGTGGAAAAAATAAAGGAGCACGCAGTGGATAAATATGTCCCAATACCGGACTGATTTTATCAAATACCGTATCGTATATCCCAGTATGGATCACGATGCCGGACAGGATACTGAAGGGCAAAAGGGTCGGCAATACCGAATGATACCAGAGGTACAGTCCATTTGCTGCGGCAGCGGCAAAAAGTTTTGGAAACAGAATACCATAACAGATACATAAAGCCAGCAGGATGGCTAACAATTTCTTTTTCATACTATATCTTATTTTTCATATCTTAAAGTAATTCATCCCCGGAGAAAAAAGAATGAAAAAGATTAAAATATGGCGACTTCTGGTAATTGTGATTCTGTCTTTCAGCCTGCTTGACTGTCTGATGATAAAGAACATCTCAAACGGGAAATCTCTATTTTTTGAGCAGAACGTAACGCTGATGTTAAATCCGGATGTTTTATCGGATTTGGTCTATTTTCCGCTTGCTGCAGATCTGTCAGAACCGAATACTTGTGCCTATGAGGATTCCTGGCAGAATGCACGGACCTTTGGCGGGAATCGGAAACATGAAGGTACCGACCTGATGACCGTCACAAATGAACGCGGTATATATCCGGTGGTTAGTATGACCGGGGGCACGATTGAGCAGCTTGGCTGGCTCAAACTTGGTGGCTGGCGCATAGGCATCCGAAGTTCTTCCGGTGTTTATTATTACTATGCGCATCTGGAGTCTTATGCTCCGGATCTTATAGAGGGGATGGCAGTCAAAGCAGGACAGTTTCTTGGATTCGCCGGAGATTCCGGATATGGAACGGAAGGAACTACCGGACAGTTTGAAGTACATCTGCATGTTGGTATTTATGTGCCCGGAGATCATGGGGATGAGGCTGTAAATCCTTATCTTTACCTCAAAAAGATAGAACACAGCAAAATTCGTGCGCGATATGCGAATATTGGGTAGGCATCATCGGTAACTGATGCTTGCAGATTTGTTTTCAGACCACTATAATAGGAATGATTGTAAAATGTGTGAAATATGTCACATATATTTTTGAAACTAGCTCAGAAAGTAGAAACATATGATAAGAATTGATAAATTTCTCTCTCAGATGCAAGTAGCTACCCGCTCCGAGAGTAAAAAACTGATAAAAAATAAACGCATCACAAAAAATGGTGTGACGGTTACCGATGGAGGTGAAAAATGTGATCCGTACATCGATTGTATCTGCCTGGATGGTGCCCCAATCGCATATCAGGAATACCATTATGTGATGCTGCACAAACCGACAGGATGTGTCACAGCAACAGAAGACCTGTACGACAAGACAGTTATGGATTTTCTCCCGGAAAAACTACGCCGTGGGCTCTCACCGGTAGGGCGACTGGATAAAGACACGGAAGGGCTGCTTTTGATCACCGATGACGGAGCCCTCAATCATCAGCTTCTGGCTCCGGGAAAGCATGTACCAAAAACGTATTATGCCCGGATTGACGGAATTGTTACCAGTACAGATGTTGTGGAGTTTCAGTCTGGTCTGGATATCGGCGAGAAAAAGCTGACAGCACCGGCAATACTGGAAATTTTGCATACAGATGAAACTGATTCAATTTCAGAAATAAAAGTGACCATCACCGAAGGGAAATTTCATCAGGTAAAACGGATGTTTCAGGCAGTGGATAAAAAAGTCGTTTATCTGAAACGGCTTTCCATGGGAAGCCTGACGCTGGATGAAACACTTGCCCCCGGAGACTGGCGGGAGTTGACAAAGGAAGAAATTACAAACTTAAAGGATGAAAACGCATGATAACAGAACAAATACAAGCTGTCATTTTCGATCTGGATGGCACAATGGCGGATTCTATGTGGATCTGGGAGGAAATCGATCAGGATTTTTTTCGACAGCAGGGCATTCCCATGCCGGAAAATCTGCATGAAGAGATCGAGGGAATGAGTTTTACCGAAACAGCACAGTATTTTATTGATACCTATCATCTACCGAAAACTGTGAATGAAGTAAAAGAGTTGTGGAATCAGCTTGCCATGGATAAATATGTACACGAAACAACATTAAAATCCGGGCTGCCTTCATTTTTGCAGTATTTGCGGGAAAAACAGATAAAGATCGGTATTGCGACCAGCAATTCCAGACTGCTTCTGGATGCATTTTTGGAAGCGAGAGAGCTGACAAACGTCATCGACGCCATCACCACAAGCTGTGATGTCAACAAAGGAAAACCGGAACCGGATGTCTATCTGAAAACAGCAGAAAAACTGGAGACAAATCCATCACACTGTCTGGTATTTGAAGATATCCCAATGGGAATTCTTGCAGGAAAAAGAGCTGGTATGACTGTCTGCGCCGTGGAAGACGACTATTCGGCACCATTGCGGGCGGAAAAACGAAAACTGGCAGATTATTATATTAATGATTACAGGCAGGTCCTGGATCACACTTATGAGGATTTAAATAAATGAAACAATTTTTACCAATCAGCCGTGCGGACATGAAGGCGCAGGGAATTGAACAGCTTGATTTTGTATATGTCATTGGAGATGCTTACGTAGATCATCCTTCTTTTGGACATGCGATCATCAGTCGTATTTTGCAGGCCAACGGTTTTACGGTGGGAATCATCTCACAGCCGGACTGGAAAGATCCCGCAAGCATCTGTATTCTTGGCGAACCAAAACTTGGTTTTATCGTAACAGGTGGAAATATGGATTCTATGGTAAACCATTATTCCGTCTCCAAAAAACGCCGACAAAAAGATGCATTTACACCAGGGGGTATTATGGGAAAACGCCCGGATTATGCCACTGTGGTATATTGCAATCTGATCCGCAGAACATATAAGCATGCACCACTGATCATTGGCGGTCTGGAGGCAAGTCTGCGTCGTCTTGGACATTACGATTACTGGTCCAATAAAGTAAAACGTTCTATTTTGATGGATTCAGGCGCGGATCTACTGATGTACGGAATGGGAGAGCGCAGCATTGTAGCTGTGGCAGAAGGACTGCGCAGCGGCATTGACATCAAAGATCTGACCTATATTGACGGAACGGTATATAAAACCAAAGATCCGGATAGTGTGTATGACGGTATTATGCTGCCGTCTTTTGATAAGATCTGCACCAGCAAGGAAACGTATGCCCGCAGTTTTTATACACAATACTGTAATACAGATCCATTTACTGCAAAACGGCTGATCGAGCCATATCCGAACAAATGTTATGTCGTGCAGAATCCACCTTCCAAACCACTGAGCACCAGCGAAATGGATGCTGTGTATGCACTGCCATATATGAGAACTTATCATCCGTCTTACGAGGAAGCCGGCGGAGTGCCGGCCATCGAGGAAGTAAAATTCAGTCTGGTCAGTAATCGTGGCTGTTACGGTGGCTGCAGTTTCTGTGCTCTGACCTTCCATCAGGGGCGGATCATCCAGACCAGAAGCCACGAATCCATCATTAATGAGGCAAAACAGATGGTCTGGGAGCCAGACTTTAAAGGATATATTCATGATGTTGGCGGTCCGACTGCAAACTTCCGCGGTCCGTCCTGTGATAAACAGCTGACCCGTGGTGTCTGCAAAAACCGACAGTGTCTATTCCCGACACCATGTCCTAACCTGAAGGTAGACCATTCGGATTATCTGGATCTGCTACGGGAACTGCGGGTTCTTCCTAATGTGAAAAAAGTCTTTATCCGATCCGGTATCCGTTTTGATTACCTGATCTGTGACAAAGACAAGACCTTTTTCCGGGAATTATGTGAGCATCATGTCAGTGGACAGTTAAAAGTAGCACCGGAACATATTTCTGACTCAGTGCTTTCCCTGATGGGAAAACCACCGGTGGCTGTGTACAATAAATTTAAAGATGAATATAAAAAGATCAATGAGCGCATCGGAAAGAAGCAGTATCTGGTTCCGTATCTGATGTCCTCTCATCCGGGTTCAACATTAAAAGAAGCAGTGGAACTGGCAGAATATCTGCGAGATCTGGGCTATATGCCGGAACAGGTACAGGATTTTTATCCGACACCATCCACGATTTCTACCTGCATGTATTACACCGGACTGGATCCGCGAACCATGAAAAAAGTGTATGTCACCAACAATCCACATGAGAAAGCCATGCAGCGAGCCCTAATCCAGTATCGCAATCCGAAAAATTATGATCTGGTTTACGAAGCACTGCATCTGGCACACCGCACGGATCTGATCGGTTTTGGACCGAAATGTCTGATCCGGCCGAAACACAGCGGATCTTTGGACAATTACAGCGGATACCGTGGACAAACATCCGGAAAATCCGGCAGCAGCAGAGCAAAGGATTCTTACAAAGGACGGAATAGCAACAATGGTCAAAAAACTAGTAATACAAAAAGCAATAACCGTTCCCAGACAGGAATCAGACAAGAAAATGGAACTGCCGCAGTACGTCCGAAAAAGCGTAAAGCCATCCGCAACGTGCATAAGAAAAAACAGAAATAAGCCTATCTGTTTATTTTTTCAGACACTTAAGATAGATACATTTTTTTAATATATCAGATTGGGGGCAAAACATCGTTTATGAAAGAATTTTCTATATCATCCAAAGAAGCCGGACAGCGCATGGACAAATATCTGCTCAAAATCTTAAACCAGGCGTCCAAGGGCTTTGTTTACAAAATGCTGCGCAAGAAAAATATTGTGCTGAATGATAAGAAAGCAACGGGGCAGGAAGTGTTAAAAGCCGCAGATCAGATTAAAATTTATCTGTCCGATGAGACCTTTAATAAATTTGCTTCCGAACTGGTGGAGACACCCGAACAAAAACAGCCCGTGAAGGCAAATGAAGGAAACGGTAAGTCCGCTGCAAAAACAACTGCAGTACGTCATCCGAAAATTCAGATTGTCTATGAAGATGATGATATTCTGATCCTGAATAAACCGGTGGGACTTTTATCCCAGAAGGCAGAAAAAGAGGATTATTCCGCCAACGAAATGGTCATCGACTATCTGCTGGAGAGCGGACAGCTGACCAGAGCAGAGCTGCGCACCTTTCATCCGTCCATCTGCAATCGGCTGGATCGAAATACTTCCGGCCTTCTGATTGCCGGAAAGACCATGCACGGACTGCAGGAGATGGCAGAAGCACTGAAATCCCGCAGTATGCAAAAATATTACCGTTGTCTTGTTGCAGGCCATATCGAGCAGGATGCACATCTGAAAGGGTATCTGGTCAAAGACCATCAAAGCAATAAAGTGAAGATCCGCACGGAAGCTTTTGCAGATGCTTCTTATATTGAAACTGCATATCACCCTATCAAAGTATATGAAAATATGACCTTGCTGGAAGTGCATCTGATCACCGGACGCTCCCACCAGATCCGTGCGCATCTGGCCAGCATCGGACATCCAATCCTCGGGGATGCGAAATACGGTGACAGGAAAGTAAACCAGACGTTAAAAGACAGCTGCCGGGTACGTTCCCAGCTGCTGCATGCATACCGCATGGAATTTCCGGATGGAAAAATCATTACTGCGCCGGAACCGGCTGCATTTGAACGGGTGCAGACTAAACTTGCAAAAGAGAAGAGGTAAATACAATGCATTTATATATCATGAGACATGGTGAGACATTCTGGAATAAAAAAGGACTGATCCAGGGATCCTCCGATATCGCGCTGACTCCCTACGGGGAAGAATTAGCCGCGGATACGAGGGATGGTTTTGTAAGGGATGGCATCCGGTTTCAGAGAATCTATAGCAGTCCTTATCAGCGTGCGGTAAAAACAGCAAAGATCATAGCAGAAAAACAGCCGGCTTCTGTTCATATCGAGCAGCGAGTGCGTGAAATGTGTTTTGGCAAGTATGAAGGAGATAAGATCGGTGAGATCAGAACAAAGGGAGACCAGAACCTGATCTACTGTTTTTCAAAACCGTCTCTGTATGTGGCCGATGAGACCGGAGATAATTTTTCAGATTTGTATGATCGGATTGAAACATTTCTGAAAGATGAAATTCTGCCGATGGAACATGATCCGACAGTGGAAAATGTACTGGTTGTCTGCCATGGTGCTGTCATCCGTGCGTTTCTGACGTATATTAAACATATACCAATGGATGAGTTCTGGACAATCCATCAGCCAAACTGCAGTGTCAACTGCATTCTGGTAAAAGACGGACAGTTTATCGTAGAAAAAGAAAATATCCTTTATTACGATGATCCGGAACTTACCCATCGGGGGATTTTGTAATGCCGACCTGGAATTCCCGCGGATTGCGCGGATCCACACTGGAGGAATTTATTAACCGTACCAATGAGCGTTACCGGGAAAATCATCTGGCCCTGATCCAGAAAGTACCGACACCGATCACACCGATTAAAATGGACAAGGAAAACAGACATATTACCCTCGCCTACTTCGAGCAAAAAAGTACCGTAGACTATATCGGTGTGGTTCAGGGGATTCCGGTGTGTTTTGATGCAAAGGAATGTCAGGTCAATACGTTCCCACTGCAGAACATTCATCCGCATCAGGTCGCATTTATGCGGGACTTTGAACAGCAGGGCGGAGTTGCTTTTTTCCTGATTTTTTACGCTCATCTGGATAAATTTTATTACCTGCCATTTCGCCAGCTCAGTGAATTCTGGGTGCGGATGCAGCAGGGTGGAAGAAAAAGTTTTCGTATGGATGAACTGGATGAAACCTTCTTTTTTAGCGGCCATTCAGGACTTCTGGTTCCGTATCTGGATGCACTGCAGCTGGATTTGAATTTAAGGGATTGACATTTTATAGTTAATTTCATATAATATTTAAAGATTTTTACATATTAGCATGGTAGCACGCTAAAGCGAGTAAAAAATATGTATGAAAATGCAACAGAACAAAGAGGGGATCAAAGCCGTGAAGAATCAATTATTACATACGCCCGAAGGTGTCAGAGATATTTACAACGAAGAATGTGAACGCAAGATCATTCTGGAAAGCCGTCTGCTTTCTGTAATGAAATCATATGGTTACCATCCGATCCAGACACCGACATTTGAGTTTTTTGATATATTCGGAAAGGAAATCGGTACAACTCCATCCAGAGATCTGTACAAGTTTTTTGACCGTGAGGGCAACACGCTTGTTCTCCGTCCGGATATCACACCGTCCATTGCACGGTGCGCATCCAAATATTATATGGAGCAGTCCATTCCAATCCGTCTGTGCTACACCGGAAACACATTCCGGAATAACTCCAGCTATCAGGGACGTTTAAAAGAGAATACCCAGTCTGGTGCCGAGCTTATCGGAGATGGAAGCGTAGAGGCAGACGCAGAAATGCTTGCGTTATCTGCGCAACTATTGCAGGCAGCCGGTCTGAAAGAGTTTCAGCTGAGTGTGGGACATGCAGATTTCCTGCGTGGTCTGTTTGAGGCTGCAAATCTGGAAGAAGACGTAATGGAAGAAATCCGCAACCTGCTGTTGAACCGTAACCTGTACGGTGTACAGGAAGTAGTTGAGCAGCATGTAACAGATGAAAATCTGAAACAACTTTTCGGTCTGCTCAGCGATGTGATGCTGGATAAAGATAAAATCACCGCTGCGAAAGCATGGGCACAGGATTTTCCACGGGTACTGAACGCACTAACCCGTTTAGAGCAATTAGATGAACTGTTAGAATTATACAAAATCCATAAATATGTATCTTATGAACTTGCCATGATTTCTGGATTTAATTATTACACAGGCATTATTTTTGCTGGGTATACGTTTGGAAGCGGCGAAGCCATCGTAAATGGCGGTCGTTATGACAATCTGCTGAAATCCTTTGGAAAATCTGCACCGTCCATCGGTTTTGCAGTAGTCATCAATCAGCTGATGGCGGCACTGCAGCGACAGAACGTGCGCATTCCGTTTGAAAATACAACCAAATGGTTTATTTACAGTGAGCAGTATCGTCAGGATGCCATCAAAGATGCACAGGTACTCAGAAGCCGTGGAGAACAGGTTGAACTGATGCCGCTGACAGAGCAGAACACAAAAGATGTCTATAAAAAATATGCCGAAGAAAATCATATTCAGGACATTATTTTCTATATGTAGGAGGACCGGGAGATGAGATATTTAACATTTGCATTAGGAAAAGGCCGTCTTGCCAACAAAACACTTGAAATGTTTGAAAAAATCGGTATCACCTGCGAAGAAATGAAAGATAAAGACACCAGAAAGCTGATTTTTGTAAACGAAGACCTGAAACTGCGTTTTTTTCTCTCAAAAGGGCCGGATGTACCGACTTATGTAGAGTACGGTGCTGCAGATATTGGAATTGTAGGCAGAGATACAATCTTGCAGGAAGCCCGCAATATTTACGAGGTGTTAGACCTCGGATTCGGGAAATGCCGAATGTGTGTCTGTGGACCGGAATCCGCCAGAGATCTGCTGCAGCATCATGAGCAGATCCGCGTGGCAACCAAATATCCGAAGATCGCGAAAGACTATTTTTACAATAAAAAACATCAGACAGTAGAGATCATTAAATTAAATGGTTCCATCGAACTGGCACCCATCGTTGGTCTGGCTGATGTGATCGTGGATATCGTAGAAACAGGATCTACCTTACGTGAAAACGGGCTGACAGTTTTGGAAGATGTTTGCCCGTTATCAGCCCGTATGGTAGTCAACCCGGTAAGTATGAAGATGGAGCAGGAACGAATCGGTAAACTGATCTCTGATCTGCGTGAAGTAATTAATAAAGGAGAAAGCTAAGATGCGTACGTTAAAACTTACAAAAGAAACGATTCAGAATATCCTGACAGATTTGTTGAAAAGAAGCCCGAACAACTATACCCAGTATGAAAGCAGTGTCAATGAGATCATTGCAAATGTACGTGAAAACGGCAATGCAGCTGTTTTTGATTATACACAAAAATTTGATGGAGCAACTGTAACAGCAGAAAATATCGAAGTGACAGAGGCTGAGATTGCAGAGGCCTATGAGCAGGTAGACCCGAAATTATTAGAAGTTATTCGTAAAGCAAAAGAAAATATCCGCGTATATCATGAAAAACAAAAACAGTACAGCTGGTTTGATAGTTCCATTCCTGGAACTATGCTTGGTCAGAAAGTTACGCCGATTGCAAAAGCAGGTGTATACGTTCCGGGTGGAAAAGCTGTTTATCCTTCTTCCGTACTGATGAACATCATGCCGGCAAAAGTTGCCGGAGTAGAGGAAATCATCATGACAACTCCATGTAACAAAGAAGGAAAAGTCAATCCATCCACACTGGTTGCTGCAAAAGAAGCAGGCGCAGACCGTGTGTTTAAAGTTGGCGGCGCACAGGCCATCGCGGCACTTGCGTTCGGAACTGAGAGTATTCCGAAAGTAGACAAGATCGTAGGACCTGGTAACATTTACGTTGCACTGGCAAAAAAAGCAGTGTTCGGGCATGTCAGTATTGATTCTATTGCAGGTCCGAGTGAGATTCTTGTGCTGGCAGATGAAACTGCAAATCCGCGTTTTGTGGCAGCAGATCTGTTATCGCAAGCTGAGCATGATGAGCTTGCTTCCGCAATCCTGATCACAACAAGTGAAAAACTGGCAGCGGAAGTATCCAAAGAAGTGGAAGGTTTCTGCGAAGTGCTTTCCAGAAAAAGCATTATTGAGAAATCATTAGAGAATTATGGCTATATCCTTATCGCACCAGATATGGATACTGCGATTGATACTGCAAATGAGATTGCATCTGAACATATGGAAATTGTAACTGCAAATCCGTTTGAAGTAATGACAAAGATTAAAAATGCAGGTGCGATCTTCCTTGGCGAATATAGCAGTGAGCCGTTGGGTGATTATTTTGCAGGACCGAACCATGTCCTCCCAACAAACGGAACCGCAAAATTCTTCTCTCCGTTAAGTGTTGATGATTTTATTAAAAAATCAAGTATTATCTCTTATTCCCGCGATGCGTTGCATGCGGTATACAAAGATATTGCACAGTTTGCAGACTGTGAGCAGCTGACCGCGCATGCAAATTCCATCCGCGTCAGATTTGAAGACGAAGACAACTAATCCGGAGGATACAAACTATGGCAGAAAAACGATATGCACAGCTACACAGAAAAACAAATGAGACGGATATCAATCTGACACTTACTTTAGATGGTAGTGGTAAACAGAACATTTCCACCGGCATCGGATTTTTTGATCATATGCTATCTGGATTTACAAGACATGGATTTTTTGATCTGAGCCTTGATGTGAAAGGGGATCTGGAAGTAGACAGCCATCATAGCATTGAAGATACCGGAATTGTGCTTGGCAATGCCATCCGGGAATCTCTGGGCGATAAAAAAGGTATCAAGCGTTTTGGCAGCATGATACTTCCAATGGATGAAACTCTGGTTTTATGTGCCATTGATTTGTCCGGACGTCCTTATTTTGCATTTGATGCTGAATTTACCACAGACCGTGTGGGGGATATGGATACGGAGATGGTGCGTGAATTTTTCTATGCTATTTCCTATGCGGCAGGCATGAATCTGCACATGAAAGTGCTTTCCGGAACAAATAATCACCATATCATTGAGGCATTATTTAAAGCATTTGGTAAAGCACTGGATGAGGCGGCATCCTATGATCCGCGTGTAACGGATATTTTATCCACGAAAGGCAGCTTATAGACTATGAATAAAAAGAATTTAATCGCAACGATTTATTTAAAAAACGGAAAACTGGTTAACGGTTTCAAAGATTATACGGAACAGGATGATCTGATGGAACGCATCCGTCTCTACAATGATAATGGGATTGACAAGATCTATCTGTTTGATCTGTCCGATAATGATGCGGAACATGAACTAAATCTTCATACCATGAAAGAAATCAACCGCATATCTGAAATTCCGGTATATGCCGGTGGCAATATCAACCGTCTGGAAGATATCAAAAAAATTTTATATGCAGGCTGTAAAAAAGCAATTTTAAACCCGGTAAAAGATGTAACAGCACAGGTTTCAAAAGAAGGTGCTATGCGTTTTGGTAAAGAATCTCTGGCACTTTCCATCCACAATGTAGATCTGTTTTTTAAGCAGAAAGAAGATGTGGAAAATAACACAAGTGAACTGATTGTTCTGGATCCGGCTCTGCTTGGAACACTTGGCAATGTTACTGACATGTCTTATTCCATTTTGCTGACAGAGACAGACAATGAAAGTGTCTGCGAGGCTTTAAAGTCTGATGAAACGATTACTGGTATTTCTTCAAAAACAATTAGTGCACCGAATACTGATGTGATGGCACTGAAAGCTTATCTGAAAGAGCAGGGCATTGAGACCGGTCATCTGGAGACTTCCTGCGAATGGGCTGAGTTCAAACTGAACTCTGATGGCATGATTCCGGTCATTGTACAGGATTACAAGACAAATGATGTACTAATGCTTGCTTATATGAATGAAGAGGCTTTTTATACCACGCTGTCTCTTGGCAAAATGACCTATTACAGCCGAAGCAGAAACGAACTCTGGACCAAGGGCATGACTTCCGGTCATTACCAGTATGTAAAATCTCTGTCCATTGACTGTGATAAAGATACGATTCTGGCAAAAGTATCCCAGATCGGTGCTGCCTGCCACACTGGCAACCGCAGTTGTTTCTACACAAATCTGGTACAAGAAGAGTACAAAGAGAAAAATCCGCTGGAAGTATTTGAAAATGAGTACAATGTTATTCTGGATCGTAAATTGCATCCGAAGGAAGGCTCTTATACAAATTACCTCTTTGACAAAGGAATTGATAAAATCCTGAAAAAAGTCGGTGAAGAGGCAACAGAGATTGTCATTGCAGCCAAAAATCCGGATCCGGAAGAAATTAAATATGAGATTGCTGATTTTCTGTATCATATGATGGTTATGATGGTTGACAAGGGCATTACGTGGGATGAGGTACTTGAAGAGTTATCCCAGCGATAGAACAGTTGAATCTGGTTAGTTCTGAAATCCCGGAATATAGCATAAGTAAATAAAAAGCAGGATACGATAAAAGGAAGTTTATGATTACATAATGTGATGATAAACTTTCTTTTTACTTAAAAAAGGAGTGAACCATTTATGTATTCTGAACAGTATGAAGACAGAAAACGTTATGCAGATGCCGCAAAAAGCAGTTTTTCTGCTATCGGACAGAAAAAAAGCTACGCAGATCAGGAACAAGCTGATCGAACGATTCAAGAAAAAGAACACCGCAGTTTTCCTGGCATTCGCTTTATACTGGCTCTGGGACTGTTTCTTTGTTTTTTTGCGATGAAACAGGCTGATTTTTCCTGGAAAGGATGGAATGCAGCAAAGATTACCAGTCAGATTCAATACACCGTTGATCTGCCGAAAATTCTGGAACAGATTAATTTCCTTCCATAGTCAATGAGTGCTCTGTCGAAACTGAAAAATTTATACTTTCTTTATTGATTTCATTTTTACTTAAAACTATAATAAAATAAGACATTCAGATTTATAAAATGTGCGTTATTTGTAGCCATTTTATAAATCTGAAATTATATGCTACATCAAGGAGAAAAAATATGTCGTATATTGAATTTCAGCATATTACGAAAGAATACAACACCGGAGGAAGTTCTATTTTTGCATTGAAAGATGCTTCTTTTTCAGTAGAAAAAGGGGAACTTGCCGTTATCCTTGGTGCTTCCGGTGCCGGAAAGACAACAGCATTAAATATTTTGGGAGGTATGGATACGGCCACTTCCGGTCAGGTATTGGTGGATGGCTCTGATATTACTACATACGGGAAAAGGCAGCTGACCCAGTATCGGCGTACAGATATTGGATTTGTCTTTCAGTTTTATAATCTGGTTCCGAATCTGACTGCATTGGAAAATGTGGAATTGGCTTCACAAATCTGTGAAGATTCCCTGAATGCAGCACAGACACTCGAAAAAGTCGGACTTGGAATGCGTATGAAAAATTTCCCGGCCCAGCTCTCTGGTGGAGAGCAGCAACGTGTTTCCATTGCCAGAGCTCTGGCTAAAAATCCGAAGCTGCTTCTTTGTGATGAACCTACCGGTGCATTGGATTATAATACTGGTAAGCAGATCCTTCAGTTGCTGCAGGATACCTGCCGAAAGGAAGGAATTACCGTATTGATCATCACCCATAACTCCGCACTGGCGCCAATGGCCGACCGGCTGATCCAGTTTAAAAATGGTACTGTTATTAGTGAGACAAAGAATGCGCAACCGGTTCCGATTGCAGAAATAGAGTGGTAAAGCAGACAAATGAAAGCATATTGGAAAGATATTGTTAGAACAATTAAAAAAGAAAAAAAACGTTTTTTTTCCATACTTTTGATTACATTTTTAGGCGTGACAATGTTTGCAGGACTCTCTGCCGGCTGTCGGGATCTACGGGCGTCTGCAGACCGCTATTATGATGATCAGGCTCTGTATGATATCAAAGTACAGTCCACACTTGGACTTACGAATGAGGATGTTGCGGCGCTAAGTAAAGTGGATGGGATTTCAGAAGTACATGGAGCATACAGTGAAACAGCACTTGTTCAGGCAGGTGGTCTGCAGCAGAAAGCGGAAGTGACCCTGCTTGACATGAATGGCCTGAGTCAGCCACGCCTGCTGAAAGGAGTGCTTCCGCAAAAGGCATCTGAGATTGCTGTTTCACAAAACTATTGCTCTGATGCAGATAAAAAGATTGGAGATACAGTTACGCTGACAGCACAGAACGCAGATGCCGTAGAGAATACTTCTGCCTTAAAGCAGCATGAATATACGATTACTGCAATCATGCAGGATGCAACAGATCTGGTTGCCGATGATGGAGCGGTATCCTTCCGTTCTTCACAATCTGCAAAGTATTTCTTTTATGTCACTGCGGATGCTCTGAATAATGAAGCATATTCCAGTATTGAGTTACGGGTAGAAGATGCAAAGGAATTATCTTGTTTTTCTGAAGAATATCAGAATAAAGTCGCAGCAGTAAAAAAAAGGATTGAAAAAGAGATAAAAACAGACCGGGAAGTGGCTCGTTATAACGAAATCGTAGGAGAGGCCACCGCTACACTGCTAGATGCAAGAGATGAAGCCGACACAAAATTTGCAGAGGCAGATGATAAAATTGCGGAAGCAAGAGCTAAACTTGAAGACGGAAAGCTTCAATTAGCATCCGGATGGAAAAAGTTACAGGATGGCATGCAGCAGTTAAAACAGCAGAAGCAGAGTGCTTCCGAACAGTTTTTACAGGGATATATGAAAATTTCTGATGGCTATAAACAACTTGCATCCGGAGAAGAACAGTTAAATGACGGAAAGGCCGAATTAAATACGCATCAGGAGCAGTTAGAACAGGGTGAGATTGCACTGAAGCAACAAAAAGCGGCAGCCATGCAGGAACTTTCTGATGCAGAGGCTCAGCTTACTGCCGGAAAAGAGCAGGCCACATCTGGAAAAGAGCAGATTCTGACACAGGTATCTGCAGTGAAGGGACAGCTTGGAACTGTATGGCCTGAAGCATCCTGGAATACTTATCAGGCATCTGTGGAATCCGGTCAGACAGATGCCACCGCTCGTCAAAACTTTCAGACAGAACTGCAGCAAAGCATTGATGGTATGACCGCTATGCTGGATGCTCAGATTGCACAGCTGGATCCAACAACTGAAGATTATGATATACAAAGAATCTCCCTGGAAAGCCAGCGGACACAATTACAGCAGATTCCGAATGGGATGGCAACGCTTGGTACACAATATGAAACTGCGCAGGAGACGCTGCTTCAATTAGAAGCGCAGGAAGCAGTGCTTCAGAAAAAACAACAGGAGGCAGCACAGCAGTTTTCTGCTTCGGAGACTCAGCTTGCATCACAAAAGCAGCAGATTCAGTCTGTAATCCAGCAATTAAACGCACAGGAGCAAAAACTCATAAGTGCCAGACAGGAACTGGATGCAGGTCTTGCTGAGCTTAGGACACAGGAACAAAATGCCAATGCACAGTTTGCTAAAGCGGACCGGGAGATTCAAGCGAATACGGAAAAACTGAATCAGTCGCAGAAAGAATTAGACGTTGGAACCGCCGAACTGGAAGAACAGATGCAGACGTTGGAGGAAGAGCGTACAAAGGCATATGATGAGATTGCAAATGCCCAGGCAGATATTGATGCCATTGACATGGCAAAATGGTATGTGCAGGACCGCAGTTCCATCGGCAGTTATTCCACTATCCAAAGTGATGCAGATTCTATTGAAACCATCGGTAATGTATTTCCAATTTTATTCTTGTCAGTAGCTATTCTGATCAGTCTGACCACCATTACGCGTCTTGTGGAAGAAGAGCGTGGACAGATTGGTATTTACAAAGCACTGGGCTTTTCAGACACCCATGTCTATGGAAAATATCTGATCTATACACTGTCTGCATGCATCTGTGGCGGATTGTTGGGAGATATCGGTGGATTTATCCTGCTGCCAAAATTTCTGTTTATGGTATTTGAAGTCATGTACAAGATTCCATCCTACCTGTTTTTATTCCATTTTGGCTACGGAATCAGTGGTATTTTACTGTTTGCGGCAGGCATGTTGATTGCAGCGGTTTGTGCATGCCACAGTGAACTGCGCCAGTGTCCGGCAGCGTTGATGCGCCCGAAGGCACCAAAAGCCGGATCCAGAGTATTTTTAGAAAAAATTCCATTTCTGTGGAAGCGTCTCTCATTCCTGAATAAGGTGACGTTTCGAAACCTGTTTCGTTATAAAAAGCGTCTGTTCATGACCATCAGTGGAATCCTAGGCTGTACCGCACTTCTTGTAGTCGGTATGGCAATTAAAAATTCCGTTACGGATCTGATGCCGAAGCAGTATAATCATATTTATCGCTACGATCTGATTGCAGTTGTGATGTCTGATGATTATGACACCTTTACCGATCAGATTGATTCAGATTCCAATATTTCTGACTATCTTGGCCTTCAGATGGATACGGTACAGGTCAGAAATACAGCACATACGATGGAAGAAACGGTTCCTTTGTATGTCATTCCGGATGATGCGTCCATTGCGGACTATATTAATCTGGAAAGTTTGGATGGAAAAGAAGAAAAACTGGGTGACGAGGATATTTTTATAACACAGAATCTATCAGATGTTATGGGTTTTACCACAGGGGATACCATAGAAATTCAGAATAGTGCTCTGGAAGAATCTTCCTTCTCTGTTGTTGGTATTTTACATAATTATCTTGGAAATGCGATTTATATGCGGCAGAGCAGATACGAAAAACTCATGGGAGATTATGCTCCAAATACAGTGCTGGCACACTTGTCTGACACATGTAAAGATCCGGTTTCTTATGCGGATACGCTCTCCAGAGAGAGTGATGTGGTATCCTGCAACAGTGTACAGGCTATGAGAGATGAATTTTCAAAATCCTTTAGTCTGATCAACTGTGTGGTTGTTTTGGTAACAGCTCTGGCGGCAGGACTTGCTTTTGTCGTACTGTTTACTCTGGCGACCACAAATATTTCCGAACGGGAACGAGAACTTGCAACGATTAAAGTACTTGGCTTTTTTGATAAGGAAGTTCACATGTATGTTAATAAAGAGACCCTGATTCTTACGGTAATCGGTATCCTGCTCGGCCTTCCGGTAGGAAGATTTTTCAGTGGCCTGCTGACCAGCATATTGAAAATGCCTTCTATATATTTTGCAGTTTCGGTACATCCAACTACCTACCTGTTTGCAGGTGGTATGACATTCCTTTTTGCCTTGGCGGTAGATCTGATCACAAACCGTCTGCTGGATAAAATCAATATGGTGGATGCGCTCAAGAGCGTTGAATAATAAAAAAGCGCAGTTCACGCTGTCATTTGCAAAAGAATTTGCATGCGAACGATACTTCCTGGACTTGGTTCAAGATAGCCAGAACCGATCGAACTTTAAAACCGACTAAGAAATCATTGGTAAAAGCGTCATGAAATATTGACGCTTTTTACTGTCTTATGCTAGAATGAAAAATTGTGCAGGAAACAGAATTCCCTGCATAGTTTAAAAAAAGTGAAAAACAGAAAAGAAAAAAGAATAGGAAAAACAGAATGAATAATAAACTTGCGTTAAAAGACGAGATTTTGCTGACCATTGATAAACCTGCCCGATATATCGGAAATGAAGTGAACATGGTCTGTAAAAATCCGGAAGATGTGAAGATCCGTGTCGCTTTTGCATTCCCGGATGTATATGAAATTGGTATGTCTCATCTTGGCATTCAGATTTTATATCATCAGTTTAATCTCCGGGAGGATGTATACTGTGAGCGTGTCTATTCTCCATGGCCGGATCTGCATAAAATTATGAAGGAACAGCAGATTCCGCTTTTTGCACTGGAAACCCAGGATCCGATCAAAAATTTTGATTTTTTATGCATGACCCTGCAATACGAACTTTGCTATCCGAATATCCTGCAGATTCTGGATCTTGGCCAGATCCCATTAAAATCTGCGCAACGAACAGATGGTATGCCAATTGTCATCGGCGGTGGCCCATGTGCTTACAATCCGGAACCGATCGCTGACTTTTTTGATATTTTCTATATTGGAGAAGGCGAAACCGTATATGATGATCTGTTTGACCTGTATGAGCAGATGAAAGAGGATGGCTGTTATACCCGTCACGATTTTCTGCATGAAGCAGCAAAAATTCCGGGGCTGTATGTACCGTCTCTTTATGAAGTATCCTATAAAGAGGATGGCACTATCGCAGAGTTTCGCCCATCGTATAACGATATCCCGAGTGTGATTCAGCGTCAGGTCGTGGAAAATATGTCAGAATCTGTCTATCCGGACAAACCGCTGGTACCATTTATCAAAGTGACACAGGATCGTGTCGTACTTGAAATACAACGTGGTTGTATCCGTGGCTGTCGTTTCTGTCAGGCAGGTATGGTTTACCGCCCGCTGCGGGAACGCAGTCTTGAAATGCTAAAAGAAAAGGCTTATCAGATGCTGACAAGCACCGGACATGAGGAAATATCCTTAAGTTCTTTAAGTTCCAGCGATTACACCTATCTGGAAGAACTTTTAACCTTTCTGATCGATGAATTCAAAGACAAAGGAGTAAATATTTCTCTGCCATCTCTGAGAATCGATGCTTTTTCACTGGATGTAATGAGTAAAGTTCAGGACATTCGAAAGAGTAGTCTGACATTTGCGCCGGAAGCCGGTTCTCAACGTTTACGAGATGTTATCAACAAAGGTCTGACAAAAGAAAACATCCTGCATGGCGCAGGACTTGCCTTTGAAGGTGGCTGGAATAAAGTAAAACTATATTTTATGCTTGGACAGCCGACAGAGACCGTGGAAGATATGAAGGCCATTGGTGAACTTGCAGAAGAAATTGCGGAACGCTATTATGAGATTCCGAAAGATCAGCGCAACGGTAAATGCCAGATCACAGTAAGTACTTCTTTCTTTGTACCAAAACCATTTACGCCATTCCAGTGGAGCCCGATGTGTACAAAGGATGAGTTCCTTGGTCGTGCAAAAATCGTGAATGAGACCATCAAATCTCAGTTAAACAAAAAAAGTATCAAGTACAACTGGCATGAAGCAGATGTAACCATGATTGAGGGGATTCTTGCCAGAGGCGACCGCCGTCTCTGTGATTCTTTGATCCGTGTCTATGAGAAAAATGGCATTTTTGCCGCTTGGTCTGAATTTTTTGATGATCAGATCTGGCAGGATGCCTTTGCCGAAGAAAATATTGATACAGATTTCTACACCACTCGTGTCCGCAGCGAAGATGAGATCTTCCCATGGGATTTTATCGATGCAGGCGTAACAAAAAACTTCCTGCTGCGTGAATGGCATGCGGCAAATGCAGAGACGGTAACACCAAACTGCCGCCAGAAATGTGCCGGCTGTGGAGCAATGAAATACAAAGGAGGCGTATGCTATGAGAATAAGAATTAAATTCCGAAAATATGGTGTTATGCGTTTTATCGGACATCTGGATATCATGCGTTATTTTCAGAAAGCCATGCGCCGCGCCAATATCGATATTGCCTATTCAGAAGGTTTTTCTCCGCACCAGATTATGTCTTTTGCGGCTCCTCTTGGTGTAGGTATTACCAGTGACGGCGAATATCTGGATATTGAGGTACATTCCACAAAATCTACCAATGAATCCAGAGATACACTGAACGCGGTTATGGTGGATGGTATAGAAATCACCGAATATGTTGCTCTGCGTCAGGATGCAAAAAAAGCGATGACTTCCGTAGCTGCAGCAGATTATATTGTTTATTTCAAAAAGCAGATTGATTTCAAACTGGAAGAGCTGGAAGAAAAAATCCATCAGTATTACGAGGAGCGGAAAACCATTGAAGTAACAAAGCAGACGAAAAAAAGTGAGCGTGTCATTGATATCAAACCGCTTATCTACCAGTTCGCCCCATGTGATCTGAAGGAACTTGGATGGCAGGGATTTTTCCTGCAGCTTTCTACCGGAAGTACCGATAATATTAAACCGGAACTGGTATTACAGGATTTTTATCATTATTTTGGAAAAACTTATGATCCGTTTAATATGCAGATCCACAGAGTAGAAACCTATGAGCGTACAGAAGAAGGATTAAGACCGCTGTATCAGGCAGGTGACGACATTGAATCATAAAGTCATTATCACAGATACTACTATCTGTGGCAATCAGGTACGCATGTGTGCTACGGTATCGGAACGCCGTCTGTTGGAAGTGCGGTGCCTGAAACTCGCTCAGGAATCTATTCTTGGAAATATTTATGTGGGACGGGTACAAAAAATCGTACCGAGCATTCAGGCTGCTTTTATAGAAATCAAGCCCGGACTTTCCTGCTATTATTCCATGGCTGAAAAAGCAGAACCGATTTTTGTGAAAAAGATTTCCTCAAAAAAACTGGTTCAGGGAGAGGAACTACTGGTTCAGTTGACGCGGGAGAGTGTAAAAACAAAAGCCCCGACCGTATCCGGCAACCTAAACTTGACCGGCCGTTATCTGGTTCTGACCAGTGGAGACTGCAGGATTGGTTTTTCATCAAAGCTGACAAAACCGGAAAAAGAGCGGCTTGGCACGTTGCTGGAGCCTGAATGGGATGGTTCTTTTGGTATTATCGTCCGCACGAATGCCAGAGATGTGTCTGCAGCTGTGCTGATTGCAGAACTGCATCAGTTGAAAGACCGGCTGCAGACCATCTGTCATACGGCATCCATGCGCACCTGTTTTTCCTGTGTCAGCCGTACACCGAAAAGCTACATGACTTATCTGCAAAACAGTTATCAAGATGGTTTTACGGAAATTTTGACCGATCTGCCGGATGTTTATAAGGAAGTACGGCAGCAGCAGGAAATGGATCCTTCCTTTGCACAGATTCCACTTCGGCTGTACGAGGATAAACTGCTTCCGCTGGCAGCACTTTATAATCTGAACAAGCAGACAGAGAACGCCTTGCAGAAAAGAGTCTGGCTGAAATCCGGCGGTTATCTCGTGATTGAACCGACAGAGGCGCTGACCGTTGTGGATGTCAATACCGGAAAAAGCATGACAAAAAAAGACCGACAGGAACATTTTCTGAAGATCAATCTTGAAGCGGCTGAAGAAACTGCCGCTCAGCTGCGTCTTAGAAACATTTCTGGAATTGTGATCATTGACTTTATCAATCTGGAACGGGAAGAAGATCAGCGGACGGTTATGGAGTATCTGCGTCGGTATGTCCGGGAAGATTCTGTACCGGTTCAGGTTGTTGACATGACCAGATTGAATCTCGTGGAACTTACGAGAAAAAAAGTTGAAAAAAGTTTGGCAGAACAGTTGACAGAACAGTAACATTCTGATATTATACAAAAGATGCCGCACAACGAGGTACAAGACTGCATATTATGCAGCACCGAAATTGGCGAGTAATGATAAATAGGAGGTGCCATATGTACGCAATTATAGCAACAGGTGGTAAACAG
>CAKRKO010000011.1 GCA_934358495.1 uncultured Eubacterium sp.
CGCGGGAGCGGTCGGAAATAAGCGACGCAGTGGTCACAGAAAATTTTTCAGGTTCTTGTTGGAGTTCGTTTCTGCTTTGTTCCAAATTACCCTAAACAAGAATTACGTTGTGAGGTAGTTCCGCATGGTTTTCAGAGCAGACTTTTCAAGACGGCTCACCTGTGCCTGGGAGATATGAATTTCATCTGCCACCTCCATCTGAGTTTTCCCTTCGAAAAACCGCAGCTGTATAATGTGATTTTCCCGGGTATTTAACCGTTTCATGGCATCGCTGAGAGACAGTTTTTCTACCCAGCGTTCTTCCTTATTTTTCTTGTCACTGATCTGATCCATGACATACAGAGGTTCTCCACCATCGGTGTAAACTGGATCATACAAACTGACGGGAGTCTGAATTGCATCCAGCGCAAAAGTGATATCTTCTTTTGGTATCTGGATTTCCTTGGAAATTTCCTCAAGTGTTGGTTCGTGGTTATTGTTCCGTGTCATAAGTTCCCTGGCATGAATCGCCTTGTAAGCAGTGTCCCGCAGGGAACGGCTGACTCTGACGCTGCTGTTGTCTCTAAGATAACGGCGGATTTCTCCGATGATCATCGGAACGGCATAAGTAGAAAATTTTACATCCAGTGTGGGATCAAAGTTATCGATAGATTTGATGAGCCCGATACATCCGATCTGAAAAAGGTCATCCACATTTTCGTTGGATGCCCAAAAGCGGCGGATTACACTTAATACTAACCTTAGATTGCCGCGGATATAGGCTTCGCGGGCGTCCAGGTCTCCTTTTTTTATGCGTACAAACAGCTCCTTTTTCTCGGATTCTTTCAGGACTGGGAGCGTGGAAGTGTTGACACCGCAGATTTCGACTTTATATGATGACATAGTTTGATGCCTCCGTTTTTTACATGATGTATTAAGAAGCTTGCACAAAAACAGAAAATTTATTCGCAGATGGAAAAACACAGAGTGGATAAAATGTAATCGCTGTTATAAAATGCGGTCATAGTCATAAAATATAGTTCTGGTCGTTGCACTACACCGAAATTAATGTTAGAATAAAAACAATTGTCAATTAGAAAGATTGAAACCGGGAGGTACACATGAAAAAATTATTAGATAATATTACCGCTGAGGTAACAAAAGCTTTTGTGGAAGCCGGATACGAAGAAAAATTCGGTAAAGTTACATTGTCTAACAGACCGGATCTGTGCGAATTTCAGTGTAACGGAGCGATGGCAGCTGCAAAACAGTATAAAAAAGCCCCATTTATGATTGCAGATGACGTGGCAGCACGTCTGCAGGATGTGGAGATGTTTGCATCTGTAGAGTCTGTAAAACCGGGATTTCTGAACTTGAAATTATCTGAGGAATATCTGGCAGAGTATCTGCGTGAAATGCAGAAAGATGGGCGCTATGGCTGTGAGAAGACAACAGAGCCAAAGACCATTATCGTAGATTATGGCGGAGCAAACGTGGCAAAACCACTGCATGTCGGACATCTTCGTTCCGCAGTTATCGGCGAGAGTGTAAAACGTATGAGCCGTTACATTGGTCACAATGTCATTGGCGATGTTCACCTTGGTGACTGGGGACTTCAGATGGGACTCATCATCACAGAACTTCATGAGCGTAAACCGGAGCTGGTTTATTTTGACGAGGCATACGAAGGAGAATATCCTAAGGAAGCACCGTTTACTATTTCTGAGTTAGAGGAAATTTATCCGACTGCAAGTGGAAAATCAAAAGAAAATACAACTTACAAAGAAGCGGCAATGCAGGCTACATTTGAACTTCAGAAAGGCAGAAGAGGTTATATTGCACTGTGGAAACACATTCTGTCTGTATCAATCGCGGATCTGAAGAAAAACTATGACAGCTTAAACGTTTCTTTTGACCTCTGGAAAGGCGAGTCCGATGCAGATCCGTATATCGCACCGATGGCTGAGCAGATGAAGAAAGACGGTTTTGCATATATGAGTGAGGGTGCGTTGGTTGTTGACGTCAGTGAGGAGAACGATGCAAAAGAGATTCCGCCATGTATGATTTTAAAATCAGATGGAGCATCTTTGTATACAACTACAGATCTTGCAACGATTGTATGGCGTATGAAAGACTATCATCCGGATCAGATGGTATATCTGGCAGACAAACGTCAGGAGCTTCATTTTGTACAAGTGTTCCGTTGTGCAAAGAAAACAGGTCTGGTAGATGACAGCACAGAACTGAAATTCATCGGTTTTGGTACGATGAACGGCAAAGATGGTAAACCGTTCAAGACCCGTGAGGGTGGCGTTATGCGTCTGGAGAAGCTGGTTGGAGACATCCAGAACGAGATGTATCAGAAAATTGCTGAGAACAATACTATGGAAAAAGAAGAAGCAGAAAAAACTGCAAAACAGGTTGCGTTATCTGCTATCAAATACGGAGATCTGTCCAATCAGGCTTCCAAAGATTATATCTTTGACATTGACCGCTTTATCTCATTTGAGGGAAATACAGGTCCATACATTTTGTATACTATCGTGCGTATCAAATCTATTTTGAAAAAATATGCAGAGAGCGGAAAATCAGCAGCAGATTACACCATTCAGGCAGCACATTCTGCAAGTGAGAAGAATCTGATGCTGGAGCTGGCACGCTTCAATGAAGTAATGACAAATGCAGCAGAAGAACTTGCACCACACAAGATCTGCGCATACATTTACGGACTGGCTAATGCTTTAAATCATTTTTATCATGAGACAAAAATCATGGTAGAAGAAGATGTAGCTGTACAGGCTGGTTATATCCGTCTGTTAGAGCTGACCAGAGACGTCCTTGAGACATGTATCGATGTACTTGGATTCGATGCACCAGAGAAAATGTAAGATAATAATGGACGCAAGAGAGTTCAGAGTGAGATTGTTTACCTTTGGTGAACGGTAAATTATTGAGTGATGAAATCATGATAAATATAGAAAACCCACTCATATCTTTATCATATTTATGTGGTAAATGATATGGATGGGTTTTTATTTGTGTTAAATTAATTATTTTGCAAATATGGTGGGCATGTTAATATCCCAGTTCTTCTCCGACCAGGATCAGCTTAATACGTCCTTTAATAGCACTTCTGCGTGTGATAACCGTATGACTGCAGATGCATCCTTCAGTAAAGCAGTCATGGCAGCTTCCGGTCAGAGCACACGGTGTGTTACGATCCAGTCGGATGGCATTTGGTGGAGAAGCAATATTTTTTACTCTGGATTCGGCTTCTTCCAGTGTGGCAGCAACTTTATTCATGCCGGCGATAATAATTACGTTCTCTGGACCGTAGATCAAAGCAGCTACACGGTTTCCAGTACCGTCTGTGTTAACTAACTGCCCGTCTAATGTGATGGCATTTGTGCTCATAAAATAGTAGTCGCAGGATAACGCCTTATGATAAATCTTTTTGATTTCCTCCTGGGAACAGGCTTTGGAACGATCCAACAATGTGATATCGTCTCTTTTTTGCAGAGCATCCATCAGACCACATTCGTTCATGGTCATGGAACCGCCGAAAGATACGCTGGAACCCGGTGTTAGATAAGAAAGCGCCTTTTTGACTGCTTCTTCACTGGTTTCACAGTAACATCCTTCGTAACCGCGGCGTTCGATATTTTTCAAAATCGTTTCTGCGGCAACTTTATAATACTTCTGTTTTGGTGTCATAAAATAACCTCCTAGCTTAAATGCTGCGATTATCTGCAATGCAAAAAAGAAGAACACTGCAGAATCCTTACAGTATTACAATATGTATGATGCCAGGGTCAAAAGCCTGAAACCACGATGTGCTTGCACAGGAGTGGTTTTATGGCTTAATGACCCGCCCCGATATGAGCATAAAAGTGGAGCGTCAGCTTCACGATATGCGAATATTGGGTAGAATTGTGGGAGTACGAAGTACGGAACAATTCGTATGGCATCTTTTGACCCTAACATCATATGTATAAAAATATAGTGAACCAATCCGAAGAGAAAGTCAAGAGATGTGAACACCAGTGGTTTGACTTTTTTTGTCTGGGTGTAGTATATTAAATTACGGTTCACTCAGTGCGTGCATTCAAGTGTCATTTATGATTACAGGAAGAGTGGACAGTATTATTTAATTATTTTTATGTCAGATACAATAAGGGGAAACAAAACATGAGGAAAAATTTAAAAAAGTTATTCTCATATTACAAGCCATATATGGGAATTTTTGTTGCAGATATGTTTTTTGCATTTGTTGCAGCGGCGGTATCACTGGTGATTCCGTTAGTAGTGCGTTATATCACATCTGAGGTAGTTTACTGGGAAAGCAGTCAGGCATTGCACACGATTTTACGTCTGGGCGTGATCATGCTGATTCTGATCGCTGTTCAGTGTTACTGTAACTATTTTATATCAAATTATGGACATGTCATGGGCGCGAAGATCGAGTACGACATGCGTGCGGAGATTTTTTCACACTATCAGAAACTGTCTTTCCGTTTCTATGATGATCAGAAAGTCGGTCAGTTAATGTCCCGCATTACATCAGATCTGTTTGATATTACAGAACTATTGCATCATGGACCGGAAAATATCGTGATTTCGCTGATTCGTATCATCGGTGCTTTTATTATTATGATAAATATCAGTCCGCGGCTGACAGTTGCAGCATTTGCCCTGGTGCCGTTTATGCTGGTGTACGCTTATGTGTTTAACAAAAAAATGAAGCGTGCCTTTCGTATGAACCGTGTGAAAATCGCAGATATTAACAGTCAGATCGAGGACAATCTGTCCGGAATCCGCGTGGTTAAATCTTTTGCCAACGAGGGAATTGAAAATAAAAAGTTCAAAAAGGGTAATGACGGATTTCTGGATGCAAAGAAAAACAGTTATCGATATATGGGTGGATACAATGCCGGTCTGACCGCTTTTACAACAGCAATTACCGTTGTAGTTATGCTGTCCGGTGGAGTGATGATTGCCCGTGGAAAAGGAAATATCACGGATTTGATCACATTTTTACTGTATATTAATGTCTTTACCGAGCCAATAAAAACACTGATTGATTTTACGGAACAGTTCCAGAATGGTTATTCCGGATTTGAGCGTTTTATGGAGATGATCTCTGTGGTGCCTGATATCAAAGATGCGCCGGATGCGCAGCCGATGCAGGAAGTAAAAGGCGAGATCAGTTTTGAAAATGTGTCTTTCCATTATGCGGACAGTGATCAGATGGTGCTGAATCATGTAAATCTGGAAGTTCCAGCGGGAGAGTATGTGGCGCTGGTTGGAAGTTCCGGTGCAGGGAAAAGTACTCTGTGCAGCCTGATTCCGCGATTTTATGACGTGACGGATGGTACGATCCGAGTGGACGGTCAGGATGTACGTAAGATCAAATTGTCAGATCTGCGCAACCATATCGGAATCGTGCAGCAGGATGTGTATCTGTTCGCGGGAACGATTCTGGAAAATATCCGTTACGGGAAACCGGATGCCAGCAGGGAAGAAGTGATCAAAGCGGCAAAAGAAGCCAATGCCCATGAATTTATCATGAGTTTCCCGGATGGATATGATACGGATATCGGACAGCGTGGCGTGAAATTGTCCGGTGGTCAGAAACAACGTCTGTCCATTGCCCGTGTGTTCCTGAAAAATCCACCGATCCTTATTTTTGACGAAGCGACCTCGGCATTGGATAATGAAAGTGAAAAAGTCGTGCAGGAATCACTGGAAATTCTTGCAAAAGGACGTACTACTTTTGTAATTGCACATCGTCTGTCTACCATTCGGAATGCAGAACGCATTCTTGTGCTGACGGAAAACGGCATTGAAGAAAGTGGTACGCATGCGGAATTAGTGGCAAAAGGCGGTATTTATCAGAAACTGTGTGAGATGGCAAATCTGTAACTATTCAGAGCCAAGCAGATTTGACTGAACTGTTTTAATAGTTGCTGTAAAAAATATATAGTCTGGAAAGGAAAAAAATATTATATATGAGCAGACTGGAAGTAAAAAAAGTACAACTGTCCGATAAAACATGGATGGATGCCTACCTGGATGCAAAACAGGACAAAGGCTGTGACATGTGTTTTGCAAACATCTATCTCTGGGGAAGAAAATATAGAACAGGTTACGCAATGGTCAACGATTGTCTGATTTTTGCAGATTTGAAGGATTTTAACAGTGTATCTATGCCGCTTGGTGAACCAGAGAAGGTAAAACAGGCGATTCTGACGCTGGAGGAGTATTTTGCGGAGGATGGTAAACCTTTTGCACTGCATCTAACGACACCGAAGGATGTGGAACAGTTAGAGGAATGGTTCCCGGGAAAATATCAGGTGGAGTACGAGCGCGACCTGGCGGATTATGTGTATGAGCGGGAAAAACTTGTGGCATTATCCGGAAAGAAATATCACGGCAAAAAGAACCATGTGAATAAATTTAAAAATCTGTATCCGAACTGGGTATATGAGCTGATCACGGATGAAAATGTGGAAGATTGCTTTCAGATGGGACTGGAATGGCGCAGAATCAACGACTGTGAAGGTGATAAGGAAAAACTGGACGAGTTGTGCGTGACGTTCAATGCGTTGCGTCTGATGAAAGAACTTCATCTGACCGGAGGCCTGCTGCGGCTGGAGCCGGAAGGTGATGTGGTGGCTTTTGCAATTGGCGAAGAATTAAATAAAGATATGTATGTGGTGCATATTGAAAAAGCTTTTGCGGATGTGCCGGGGGCGTATCCGATGATCAATCAGCAGTTTGCAGAGCATGTGGCAGAGGGGTATCTGTATGTCAACCGTGAGGATGACAGCGGCGTGGAAGGTTTGCGCAGGGCAAAAGAGTCGTATCACCCTGCATTTATGGGACTAAAGGGTTATGTGACACACCTTGACAATTCCTGATTTCAGACTTAAAATAATCTGTCAAAGGGTGGAAATTTATAAGTTGAGAAAGGATGATATACAATGACAAAGATAGACATTATTTCCGGATTCCTCGGAGCTGGAAAAACAACTTTTATTAAAAAAATGCTGGAAGAAGTTTTCTCAGGTGAGAAAGTTGTTCTGGTAGAGAATGAGTACGGTGAAGTTGGTATTGACGGCGGATTCTTAAAAGATTCCGGTATCGAGATCAAAGAGCTGAATTCCGGCTGTATCTGCTGCTCTCTGGTTGGTGATTTTAACCGCAGCTTAAATGAAGTAATTGAGACTTATCATCCGGATCGTATCCTCATTGAGCCGTCCGGAGTAGGCAAACTTTCTGATGTTATGTCTTCTGTAAAAGACATGGAGAAAGATCATGATGTAAAATTAAATGCGCTGGTAACAGTTGCAAACGCAATGAAAGCAACCAAACAGATGAAAGCATTTGGTGAGTTCTTCAACAACCAGATTGAAAATGCAACAACCGTTGTTTTAAGCAGAACCCAGAATATGAAAGAGGGAAAACTGGAGCTTTGTGTAAAAGAAATTCAGAAATTAAATCCGAAGGCGGCAATCATTACAACTCCTTGGAATTCTATTTCCGGAGAGCAGATCCTGAAAGTAATCGAGCAGCAGGATTCTCTGATGCAGGAAATGATGAAAGAGTACGAAGAGCACCATCACGAGCATGAACATCATCATGATCACGAGCATGAGCATCATCACGATCACGAGCATGAGCATCATCATGATCACGAGCATGAGCATGAGCATCATCATGACCATGATCACGACCATGGCGAGGGATGCACCTGCGGATGCCATGATCACGATCATCACCATCATGATCATGATGCGGATGAAGTATTTATCAGCTGGGGCAAAGAGACTCCTCATAAATATACAAAAGAGAAGATTGAGTCTATCCTGAAGATATTCTGCGATACTGAGGATTACGGCACAATTTTACGTGCAAAAGGAATGGTTCCGGCAGAAGACGGCACATGGATTTATTTTGATATGGTTCCGGGCGAGTACGAGCTGCGTGACGGGGAGCCGGATTATACCGGACGTCTCTGTGTCATCGGTACAGATATCGACGAGCATAAATTAGAAGAACTGTTTGAACTGGACTAGAAATAGATTCCGATATGATAGTACCACTTGTGTTATCATATCGGAAAATGTGTAGATGTGCAGTGATTCTGAGAAAGATATGTCTGCTTTCGCCGACCAGAATCACGCACCAAATTTCATGTGTGTTCGACTTGAAACAAAAAAGCAAAATAATTAGAAGAGAGAATAAAAATTATGGATATACCAGTATATTTATTTACCGGTTTTATGGACAGTGGAAAGACGTCTCTGATCACTCAGACTCTTCAGGAAAATGATTTTGGAATCGGCTCCCGCAGTCTGATCATTGCCTGTGAAGATGGTGATGAAGAATACGATGAAGAAGCACTGGCAAAAGACAAAATTACCGTTGTGGCGGTGGATTCCGAAGAAGAATTTACAGAGGAATATCTGAAGGACTGCGATGATACCATCAAACCGGATCAGGTATTTATCGAGTATAACGGTACCTGGGAAGCGGCTAAGATCCTGGAAATGAAACTCCCAAAAGGATGGGAAATCGTGCAGTCTCTGGCAACGGTGGATGCTTCAACATTTGAACTGTATCTGACCAACATGCGTGCCATGATGATGGAGCAGGTGTTCAATACAGATGTGGTTATTTTTAACCGCTGCACCGATGACACACCGAAAGCAAAATTCCGCAGAACCATCAAAGCTGTAAACCGTCGTGCACAGATTGTATACGAGCGTGAGGATGGAACCATTGATGAGAGTGATGCGGATGAACTTCCATATGATCTGAATCAGGATGTGATCGAGATCACCGATGCAGATTACGGCATTTTTTATCTGGATGTACAGGATAATCCGCAGAAATATGAAGGCAAGACCATTCGATTTCTGGGACTTGTATACAGACCGGACAAATTCGGCAAAAAACCGATGATGGTACCGGGGCGTTTTGCCATGACCTGCTGCGCAGAGGATATTCAGTTTATCGGCCTGAAATGCAAGTATGACAAAGCAATGGAAATTCCGCATAAATCCTGGATTTATATAACGGCAGAGATTCACAATGAGTTTGCCAAGGAATACCGTGGAAAAGGCCCGGTTCTGTACGCAAAAGAAGTTGTAAAAGCAGAAGAACCGGAAGACAGTCTTGTATACTTCTCCTAAAAAGTGAGAAAAATCAGAAAACTGATTGACAAAACTTCAAGAATGTAATAGACTAAAGTACATATAAGAAAACATGTTGAAACCGTTGAGAAAGAGTAGTAGGCTGGAGACAATGATGTCGAACCGATTTTCAGAGAGCTGCCGTTGGTGTGAGTGCAGCATGAGGAGAAAGCTGAATGGACTTTTGAGGGCTATCTGAAATGGATTTGAGAGTAGGGTATGCCGGGAGCCGAACCCGTTATCCAGTCGGTATGTATGAATACGTACATAATTAGAGTGGGCGTTACGCCAATTTGAGTGGTACCGCGATAATAAATCAGTTTATTACCGTCTCAGGATAAGTTTATCCTGGGACGGTTTTTGCTATATTCAGAGCAAAGCATAATTAAGTAAAGAGGAGAGTAAAAAGATGAAAAAGAGATTTTTAGCAATGGCACTTGGATGCGCAATGGCAGTAACTGTTCTGGCAGGCTGTGGTGGTCAGTCAAATGATCAGAAGGATGCAGGAAACACTACTTCTGCAGCAGAAGAAGCAGCAGATGGCAAAGTTTATCAGGTAGGAATCGTTCAGTATGTTGATGATGCTTCCTTAAACCAGATCGTTAAAGCCGTAAAAGAAGAACTGGATGCAAAAGGAAAAGAACTTGGTGTAACATTTGATTATGCAGATCACACATATAATGGTCAGGCAGATGCAACGGTTATGAACCAGATTGCTAGTGACCTGATCAACGATAATGTAGATGCAATCGTTCCGGTTGCAACACCGGTAGCAATGGTTATGCAGGCAGCAACAGAAGAGACACAGACACCGGTTGTATTTTCCGCAGTATCTGATCCGGTTATCACAGGTCTGGTAGAGAGCATGGATAAACCGGGCAGCAACATCACAGGTACATCTGATATGCTGGATACCGAGGCTATCATGAATCTGATGTTGGCAGCACAGCCGGATATCAAAAAAGTAGGTCTGTTATATGACAAAGGCCAGGATTCCTCCACACAGCCGATCGCAGATGCAAAAGCTTTTCTGGATGCAAAAGGAATTGAGTATGTGGAGAAAACAGGTACAACAAACGATGAGATATCTCTCGGCGCAGATGCTCTGATCGCAGCAGGATGTGAGGCAGTATTTACACCAACGGACAATACCGTTATGACAGCAGAACTTGCAATTTTTGAAAAATTCCAGGATGCAAAAGTTCCACAGTACTGTGGTGCCGACTCCTTTGCGTTAAACGGTGCGTTCTGCGGATACGGTGTAAATTATGAAGAACTTGGAAAAGCAACAGCAGACATGGTAGTAGATATTCTGGTAAACGGTGCTGATCCGGCAACAACTCCGGTACAGACTATGAACAATGGTATCGCAACGATCAATACAGACACAGCTGCAAAGATTGGCCTGGATTATAGCATGTTTGCTGATATGTGTGAGCAGGTAAAAGAAACAACAACTGCTCAGGAATTTGAATAAATCAAAACAATCAGGAGTATAAATCATTATGTTGTCATCAATTTTTACGGTTTCTCTGGCACAGAGCGCCATTGAACTGGGATGTATCTACGCGCTGGTTGCGCTGGCGCTGTTTGTATCATTTTCAATTTTGAATATTGCAGATTTGTCTACGGACGGCTGCTTTACGCTGGGCTGTGCTGTGTGCGCCATGGTAACGCTGCAGGGGCATCCATTCCTCGGCTTGCTGGCAGCCATGGGAGCAGGTGTCATATCCGGGTTTGTAACCGCATTTCTTCAGACCAGGCTGGGAGTTGAGTCCATTTTGGCCGGTATTATTGTAAATACCGGTCTATACACCATCAATATTGCAGTTATGGGATTTTCTTCCACCATCAATCTGTTTGCCAATGATACAATTTTTACACTGGCAAAAGAAAAAATCGGTGGAAACTGGTATGAGATCATTACGATTCTGATCGTAATTGTGATCGTGGCAGTAATACTGATCTGGTTTCTGGGAACACGTCTGGGATTGTCCATCCGTGCAACCGGAGATAATCCGTTTATGGTGCGTGCTTCCTCTATCAGTCCGGTATTTACGATTACTGTTGGACTGTGTGTGGCAAACGCTATGACCGGATTGTCCGGAGGACTGCTGGCTCAGTATCAGAGATCCTGTGATATCAATATCGGAACAGGTCAGGTAACCATTGCGCTGGCCAGCCTGATCATCGGTGAGACACTGGTTGGAAAAGGACATGTGGCAAAACGTGTATTTGGCGTTATCCTCGGAAGCTGCCTGTACCGTTTTATTGTGGCTATCGCACTTCGTTTCAATGTGCCGGCAGAATGTCTGAAACTGGTATCATCCATTATCGTAGCAGTGGCAATTTCTCTGCCGTATCTGAAACAGAAAGCCGCGTTTGCAAAGACAAAACGTGTGGCTATTGCAAAAAGAAAACGGGGAGGTAGTCTGTAATGCTTCAGTTAATTGATATATCAAAAACATTTAATCCGGGAACGGTAAATGAGAAAATAGCATTATCTCATCTGAATCTTCAACTGGAAGACGGTGATTTTGCTACTATCATCGGAAGCAATGGTGCCGGAAAATCTACCATGTTTAATGCAATCTGTGGAACATTTTTCGTGGATGAGGGTGCTGTGATTCTGGATGGAAAAGATATTACATATGAAAAAGAATATAAGAGAAGCAAATATATCGGACATCTGTTTCAGGATCCGATGAAGGGCACAGCTCCGAATATGAGTATTGAGGAAAATCTGGCATTGGCTTACCTGAGAGCTTCCTCTGCAAAGGGAAAGTTTTTCAGCAGAATTTCTCAGAAGGAAAAACAGATGTTCCGCGAAAAGCTTGCGCTGTTGGATATGGGACTGGAAGATCGTATGAAAAATCCGGTTGGGCTGCTTTCCGGTGGACAGAGACAGGCACTGACCCTTCTGATGGCAACCGTGGTAACACCAAAGATTTTACTTCTGGATGAGCATACGGCGGCATTGGATCCGGCAACAGCAGAGAAAGTACTGAATCTGACAAAACGGATCGTGGCAGAAAATAAGATCACCTGTCTGATGATTACCCATAACATGCAGTCGGCACTGGAACTTGGAAATCGTACGCTAATGATGAATTCCGGTGAGATCGTACTGGATGTAAAAGAAGAAGAGCGCAAAGGACTGACGGTTGCAGATCTCCTGGAAAAATTCAAAGAAGGCGTAGGAGCGCAGTTAGACAATGACCGTATTTTGTTATCTTAATGATATGCAGAAGAATTATAGAAAAGAAATTTAGAAACAGCTATTGCTGAAATGACAGCATAGGGAAGTTATTGAATATATAAAACAGCATGATGATAGAAAAAAGAACCCGGATCCATGTGATTCGGGTTCTTGTCATATTCAATTGTTTTAATCAGATTGAACTAAATTATTTAGCAGCTTCCGGTAAAAGGATTACTAACATCTGAGCTGTTGTTGTTCCGATATTTGTAACGCTCTTTTTGGAGTGTGGAGCGATATGTACGCTGTCACCTGCTTCCAGAACTGTCTCAACACCATCATCGCCTTTGAATAACATTGTACCCTCAACGATGTAGTAGATGGACTCCATAGCGTTGTCAGCAAACTCTGTGCCGCCGCCGCTTGGAAGGAAATGAGAAAGACCATTGATCAGTCTTCCGCCATCGATGTCCTGCGGATCATGAAGTCTGCATAATTTGCACTCTTTGTGTCCCGGTGCCTCGTAAGTATAATAAGCGTCTTTTTTGGTAATTTTGTAGCCAGCCATAGTATAAGACCTTCCTTTCTTTTCTGACATTTTTTACAAACATCAGTATACAACCTTGCTAAGGAAAAATCAACAATTTCAAAAGAAAAAATCAAAAAAGTGTTGGTGATAATGTACAAAACGGAAACTGAATTACCATGCAGTAACTTGATTACATTATTGTATGTATTGCATAAAAAAGAGACTTGAACTATACTAAAGCTGATGAAATTGACGAAAGCCAAAAATGTCGGTCTCATTGAAATGTATTTAATTTTAAATGCCGCAGGGCGGTACTTAAAATGAAGAATAAACCAAAAAGCAAATTTAAGGAGGATTTTGGGAAATGGTAAGTTTAAAAAAAGACTTTGTCGACAACATGTTTTCTGTAGAAGGTAAAGTTGCATTAGTAACAGGTGCAACTGGTGCATTAGGAAAAGTTCTTGCTAAAGCATACGGCTACGCAGGAGCAAAAGTTATGATGACCGGACGTAATGCAGCAAAATTACAGGACCTTGAGGCTGAGTTTAAAGCAGAGGATATCGAGTGCGCATACTATGCAGCAGATCCTGCAAAAGAGGATGACGTTGCAGCTTTAATAAAAGCTACTGTTGAAAAATACGGTGAGATCAATATCCTTGCTGTTTGCCACGGATTCAACAAACCTCAGAATATTTTAGAGCAGTCTGTAGCTGACTGGCAGTACATCATGGATGCTGACTGCAAATCTGTATACGTTGTATGCAAATATGTTGCAGAACAGATGGTTGCTCAGGGCAAAGGCGGCAAGATCGTAGTTGTTACATCTCAGCGTTCCAAACGTGGTATGGCTGGATACACAGGATACTGTACATCCAAAGGTGGTGCAGACCTTATGGTTTCTTCCATGGCTTGTGACCTCTCTGCTAAATATGGCATCAATGTAAACTCTCTCTGCCCGACTGTATTCCGCAGTGAGTTAACAGAGTGGATGTTTGATCCGGAATCAGCAGTATACCAGAACTTCATGAAACGTGAGCCGATTGGACGTCTGGCTGAGCCGGAAGATTTCGTTGGATATGCTATCTTCCTTTCATCCGATGCTTCCAACTACATCACAGGCGCTAACTGCGACTGCAGCGGTGGTTACTTAACCTGCTAATCATTATCTTATAAAATAATGAAGACAGTCATGTAATGTGGCGTTTGACACCATAATTGCAGACTTATTACACAAACTATAAGGAATCCCAGCCTGCTGCCGGGATTCCTGTGAATGATTAATAAGACGGAGATGCAAAAATAATGAGTAAAATTAAGAATTTCTTAGTATGCGGCGGCGGAATGATGGGAAGCGCTATCGCACAGATCCTTGCAGGACTTGATGACGCAAAGGTAACTGTTTATGATGTGTTCCCAGTAGATGTAGAAGCAAAAGTTCGCAACAATATGAAACTTCTTGTAGAAAAAGAAATCGTAACAGAGGCAGATGTAGACAAGATCGTTTCCAAAATCAGCTTTACACAGGATCTTGACAACGAAGGCGTTAAAAACGCACAGATGGTTGTTGAGTGTGTGTTAGAGGAAATGGAGATGAAACAGAATCTGTTCGCTCAGTTAGAGAATTATGTAGCAGATGACTGTATTTTCTGTACAAACACATCTGTTATGAGCCCGACAGAGATTTCTTCTAAATGTAAACATCGTGAGAGACTTTGCGGTACACATTTCTGGAACCCGGCATTCCTTATTCCATTAGTAGAGGTTGTTAAGACAGATGCTACTACAGATGAGGTTGCACAGACTGTTATTGATGTTCTGACAGAAGCTGGAAAGAAACCGGTTCTTTGCAAAAAAGACGTTCCGGGATTCATTGCAAACAGAATGCAGCATGCATTATGGCGTGAGGCAATTTCAATTGTTGAGCGTGGTATTGCTGATGCAAAAACTGTTGACGACGCATGCAAATACAGCTTTGGTCTGAGACTTCCATACTTACCACCATTAGTAAACTCTGATATGGTAAGCACACAGCTCACATCTAATATTCATAACTATGTATTAAAAGATCTGGAAGACAGACATGATGCTTCTCCATTACTGAAACAGATGCTTGATGAAGGTAAAAATGGTTTCCGTGCAGAGAAAGTTGACGGAGTTCACGAAGGATTCATGAAATACACAGATGAAGAGATCGCTGAGATCAACGGTGGTCTGAATGAGTATCTGATCAAAATGCTTTACAATAAATAAGCCGACAAATTCGCTTATTTTTGTATATAATATTTAAACATTATTTTTTAATCTAGGAGGATGATAAAAATGGGAAAAGTTGTTGTAGATTTAGCACATCCGTTTAGTGCAGAGATTCCGCGTTGGCCATACTTTGATAAACCAGAAATCGTAGGAGCACATTCCATGGCAAAAGGTGGAGTTCTTACACAGAGAATTACATGTACAATGCATACAGGTACTCACTGTGATGCACCGCGTCACGTTATGGAGTATGAGTTCGATGGCAAACGTGCTCGTTATACACATGAGATGCCGGCTGATGCTTATGCTGGAGAGGCTATCGTATTCAAAATCGATATCGAGCCGTGGGGACTGATCACAGACAAACATCTTGATGCATGTATGAAAGAGTACGGCCTTAAAGATGGCGATCTGAAAGGAAAAATCCTTTGCATTAACTCCGGAATGCATCGTTACTTCGATGATTCCAAAGCTTACTATCATTACGCAGCAGGTACTGGTGTAGATGCTGGTAAATGGTTTGTAAAACAGGGCGTTAAATGTGTAGCTATGGACGGACAGGCTCTGGATCATCCGCTTCACACAGCTATGGGTAACAACGGTATGACAAGAATGAATCTTCTTGGTGCTACAGGTAAGACAATTGTTGAAGAGTACAAAGAGCTCTTTGGCGAGGAAGCTTACGCTGAGTTCGATAAATTCGAGTACATCCGCATCCATGGTCAGGAAGCATATGATGAGAAATTTGGTGAGTTAGAGAACATCGGTATCTGGGGAACATGGGAGCCATGTCATAAAGAGATGCTTGGTCATGGTATCGTAGGTGTTGAGAACCTTGGTGGTGATCTTGATAAGATCATTCCTGGTAAATGGTTCGATTTCCACTGCTACCCAATCAGATGGTACATGGGTGATGGTTCTATGGCTCATCCGGTTGCTTATGTTGATGAAGAGAACATTGACCCGACTGTTCCGGAAAGAAAATATAAATATTGCGGAACAGGTTATGGTGATGAGTCTGAGTATGGTCTTAGCTGCCTTGACTACATCCAGAGACTTTTCAACCGCAATAAATAATTTTTGCTGAAAGCATTGAAAAATAAGAATAAGCCCATTGCAGTTCTTGCAGTGGGCTTATTCAAAGCTGAACTTGACAATGAGTAAGACATGACATACAATCTGAATGTAGGGATTCAAGTATGTGTTACTTAAATAACGAGAAATATAATAAGGGAGGATGCTTATCATGGATAACAAAGCATTAAAAAATAAAGTTATTATCACAGCTGCTGTAACAGGCGCATGGCCAAAAAAAGAGAACAACCCGAATGTACCGATGACTCCGCAGGAGATTGCTGATGACGTTTATGCATGCTGGAAAGCAGGTGCTGCAGTAGCTCATCTTCATATGAGAGATGATGAAGGAAACGGAACAATGGATACAGCTAAATTCGAAGAGACTGTAAACCTGATCCATACAAAATATCCGGATTGTGATATCGTATTAAACCTGACAACATCTGGTGATATCCACGCTGATGATGAGATCCGTGTTGCTCACGTTAAAAAATTAAAACCAGAGATGGCTTCTTATGACTGTGGTTCTATGAACTGGTTAAACAGCGGATTATTCTTAAATACACCGAAATTCTTAACAGATTGTGGTCTGTTATTCCAGGAGTTAGGTGTTAAACCGGAAATCGAGGCTTTTGATCCTGGTATGATCGGAAACGCTGCTTACTACATCAAAAAAGGCGTTCTGAAAACACCAGTACACTTCCAGTTCTGCATGGGATGTGCAAACGGTATTGCTGGTTCTATGAAGAACCTGATCTTCATGAAAGAGACAGCTGATGAGTTAGTAGGAAAAGGAAACTATACATGGTCCTGCTTCGGTGTTGGACACAGCGCTATGGAAATGCTTTACGGTGCAGTAGCACTTGGCGGAAATATTCGTGTAGGTATGGAAGATAACGTTATGTACGCAAAAGGACAGCTTGCAGAGAGCAACGTTCAGTTCATCGAGAGAGCTGTTCGTGTTATCAAAGAGTATGGCAAAGAAGTTGCTACACCGGATGAGGCACGTCAGATCCTTGGTTTAACTAAATAAGGAGACTTTTTCTTATGACCTGGGGAGCTTTATATATGTATTATCACTGCCCGAAATGCGGTATGAAATTCGAGTATGCGCTGGACGTTATGACAGAGTTCGGCGATGAATTTGGTTTCTGCCCAGAGTGCCATGTCATGGGTGTCTATGAAAAAGAAGGTGCCCGTCAGGTAGATGATAATGAATACTTTGAAGTAGAGTAGGAGAGAAGCACGATTGAAATCAAAAAGATTTTGGTCGTGTTTCTTTTTTATTTGTAGAAAAAAGAGGTGGATTGTATACAATTTTGTGCCATAAATGATTTGCATTGTATACATTTTTGTGTCATAATATCTTATATATTTGACATCGTGCAAAATGTGAAATATGCAATGCGTAGAAAAGCATAAAGACAGGAGTAGAAGAAAAGAATGGCAGTGATTAAAAGAGTATCCCTGGTCGATCAGGTGTATGAAAAGTTAAGGGAGAGAATCGTTCAGTTGAAAATACCATTTGGAAGCAAACTGAATGTAAGTAAATTACAGGAGGAGTACGGTGTCAGTTCAACACCGGTGCGAGAGGCACTGAACCGTCTGTTAAACGAAGGATTAATCGAATTTGAAAATAACGTAGGTGCGAGAGTCATTGATATTACAGAGAATGATGTCCGTGAGATCCAGGAGATTTCTTTCGCATATCAGATGCTGGCTGCAAGAAATGCATTGCGTGACGGTGATGCACAGCAGATGGCAGATGAAATTGGAAAATATATTGAGGAGTACCGTTCTTCAAACGGTGTTATCGAGAGCTGCAGATGCATCCGTAATATCATGGATGTATTTTACAAAAATTCCAAGAATGAGATGCTGATGACGAAAGTAACATCGATGACAGGAATGGATGAGATTTTGCATGCGCTGTTTGCGATGCCGAGAGAAAAAGGCGGCAGTGGAGAACAGTATCATTCTGGCATTACTTATTTTGAGCAGATTCATGAGGCAGTGCAGAATAAAGACTTTTCCAAGATTTGTGATGGCCTGGAAGCACACCAGTTATGGTCCAGAGATTATATTTTGAAAAACCTTGAAACTGTAAAAAACAGATTTTAAAAATTGATTATGTGAAGAACAAATTAAAGCAGAAAGTCCAATGTAGACACGGACAATTTTCTGTGACTGTTGCGTCGCTTATATCCGTCCGCTCCCACGAACTCAGTCATAAAAAATAGTTCGCGGGAGCGGACGGGCTAGCTTTGCAGTCATGACAAAAATTGCTCTATCGTCTTACATAAGATTTATCTCAGTCGAGAAGACTCCCACTTCTGCAAGTGGTGAGTAATAACAAGTCTTTCTCAGTGGGAGTACAATCTCCGACTGAGATAAACGCTCCGCGAGGATGTGCAGTGATTCTGAGAAGAATATGTCAGCTTATGCTGACCAGAATCACGCACCAAGTCTCACGTGCGTTCGACTTGAAGTAGTGTAAATTGGAACTGAATTGAAATTACCGGATGCAGGACGGTAGGGTTATTTTCGTGATCGGAGCGAGCATAGACCGCCTCCGTGAGTGTGTTTGAGCCCACAGCTGTTTTTTTCGCTGTGGGCGAGTTTACGGGAGGAGGCGGAGATAAGCGGCGCAGCGTAGATAGAAAATAATCCGTGTCCGCATCCGGTAATTTCATTTAGTTCCAAATATAACAAATGGAAAAATCGTGCATAATGTAAAATATAAAGTATAAATTGCAAATTTTTGTATTGCGGTACAACCTGAAACATGCTATAATAAGTCCCAATGAATGAGAAAAGAGTTTCGATATGGAAGCTCGAAAAAATATATATACAGCAGGAGGATTTTATAATGGCAGTTATTAAAAACTTTGATGAAATTGTTGAACGTGTAAAAGGTTTTTCGGAGCCGATGCGTGTAATCGTTGCAGCTGCTCAGGATGAGCATACATTACAGGCTATCAAACATGCACAGGAAGAAGGAATCGCAAAACCGGTTCTGGTTGGTGATAAAGCGGAAATCGATAAAATCTGTGCAGAGATCGGTCTGGTTGTTCCGGAAGAAGACATCTACGACGTTCCGGATGTAGATGAATCTGCAAAACGTGCCGTTGCCCTGATCCACGAAGGAAAAGGTGATTTCCTGATGAAAGGTAAAATGGAGACAGCACAGATTTTAAAACCGGCTGTAAACAAAGAGACAGGTCTTGGAACAGGCCGTGTAATGTCTCACTTCGTATTTGACGAACTTCCACATTATCATAAACTTCTTGTTACTACAGATGGTGGTATGATGACATACCCGACACTTGAGCAGAAAGCACAGATCATCGAAAATACAGTAGAGACTCTGAAAGCTCTTGGATATGAGAATCCGAAGATCGCAGCTGTAGCAGCGGTAGAGAAAGTAAACCCGAAAATGCCTGAGACAGTAGAAGCACGCGAGTTAAAAGAGATGAACGAGCGTGGCGAAATCAAAGACTGTATTGTTGAGGGACCAATCTCCCTGGATATTGCTCTTGACAAAGAGTGCGCAGACATCAAAGGTTTCGAGAGCCCGGTTGCAGGTGATGCTGATGTTATCCTTGTTCCAAATATTCAGGTTGGAAATATTCTCGGAAAATCTATCACAATCATCGCGCAGGGTAACATGGCAGGTTTCGTAGTTGGTGCTCAGGTACCAATCGTATTCTGCTCCAGAGGATCTTCTGCAAAAGAAAAATTCCTTTCTCTTGCATTAGCTGCAGCAGTAAGTGCAGGCAAAGACAAATAAGGAGACCGACATGGAAAAAATCTTAGTAATGAATCCGGGATCCACATCCACAAAAATTGCGGTTTATCAGGATGAGACACCGTTATTTGTAGAGAGTATTGAGCATTCTCAGGATGAGTTGAAGCCTTTCGATAATATTATCGATCAGTATGAGATGCGCAAAGAACTGATTCTTGCAACCATGGAAAAAAATGGTGTGTATAAAGAGGATTTGACAGCAATCGTATCCCGAGGTGGTTTGCTCCCGCCGATCAAGGCAGGTGCTTATCGTGTAAACGAAGATATGGTATGGCAGCTTACATACGCACCGCAGAATGAGCATGCATCCAACCTTGGTGCAGTTATCGCAAATGCGATTGCTACAGAACTTGACATTCCGGCTTATATTTACGATGCTGTAACTGTTGACGAGTTAGAGCCACTTGCAAAAGTGACCGGTTTACCGGAAATGCAGCGTAAAGGTATGGGACATAACCTGAACATGCGTGCCGCTGCTATGAAATACGCAAGAGAGAACAATAAACCATACAGCGATATTTCTGAATCGTTGCCCATCTTGGCGGCGGAATTACATTATCCCTGCATCACAAGGGTCAGATCGTTGATATGATTTCAGATGACGAAGGACCGTTCTCACCGGAACGTGCCGGAGGACTGCCTGCATTCCAGGTGATCGATATGGCAACCCGTGAAGGTATGGGCAAGAAAGCCATGATGAAAAAAGTAAAAACACAGGGTGGCCTCATGGGCTATTTTGGTGTGAATGATACAAGAATCGTTGAGAAAATGATGATGGATGGCGATGAAAAGGCCAAACTCATCTATGATGCAATGATCTTAAATGTAGCAAGAAATATTGCAAAACTTGCTGTTTATGTGGATGGTAAAGTTGACAATATTATTCTGACCGGTGGTATTGCGTATTCTGAGTATTTTACAAAAGAAGTTGCAAAGCGTGTCGAGTTTATCGCACCGGTGATCGTATATGCCGGAGAAAATGAGATGGAATCTCTTGCACTTGGTGCATTGCGTGTTCAGCGTGGAGAAGAGGAAGCCAAGACATTTACAAAGGTTGTACCACAGTAAAATCCAGAAAAATCTATGTGGTTTTTCTGATTCCCAAAATTATACCTATCCGAAGAAAACTCCTGAGAAATCAGGGGTTTTTTTCATTTGACAGGAAATTACAATAAATTTCCTGTCAAATAAAAGCACTTCGCACAAACGATGCTAAGGTAAAAGTGTATCTTTTGTATACAAATTGTTTAAAAAATATCAATGCTTTATACAAAAAAATGCATAATTATTAGTTGATGAGTGATGTATATGAATTAGAACAAAGATATATACAGAAAGTAGTTGAAAATCGCCGAAAATCTGTATACAATATAAAAAGCAAGTTAATTCATTAACAATGGAGGAGGTCCTTATGTATAAGATTTTAGAACGTAAGCAGTTAGCTGATAAAATCTATTATATGGTAGTAAATGCACCGAGAGTAGCTAAATCCTGTTTACCGGGACAGTTTGTAATAGTAAAAATGGACGAGATTGGAGAGCGTATTCCGCTGACAATCTGTGATTATGACAGAGAAGCAGGAACCGTTACCATTGTATTTCAGGTAGTGGGTGCTTCCACAGAGCGTATGACATCTCTTTATGAGGGAGATTCTTTCCAGGATTTCGTTGGACCGCTGGGATGCCCATCTGAGCTCGTTGAGGAAGATGTAGAAGAACTGAAAAAGAAAAAGCTCATGTTTGTGGCAGGTGGTGTTGGAGCAGCACCGGTTTATCCACAGGTAAAATGGATGCATGAGCATGGTATAGATGTAGATGTTGTTGTCGGAGCAAAAAATCATGAGATGCTGATTCTTGAGGATGAAATGAAAGCTGTAGCAGGCAACCTGTATGTATGTACTGATGACGGAAGTTATGGTATCCCGGGTATGGTTACCACAGCAATCGAGGAACTGGCTGAGAAATCTGAACAGCCGTATGATGTATGCGTGGCAATCGGACCGATGATCATGATGAAATTCGTATGTCTGCTTACTAAAAAACTTAACATTCCAACGATTGTTTCCATGAACCCGATCATGGTAGACGGAACAGGTATGTGTGGTGCATGTCGTTTACAGGTAGGTGATGAAATCAAATTTGCATGTGTAGACGGACCGGAGTTTGACGGACATCTTGTTGATTTTGACCAGGCAATGAAACGTCAGCAGATGTACAAGACAGAGGAGGGACGTGCGATCCTGAAACTGCGTGAAGGCGATACACATCATGGTGGATGCGGAAACTGCGGAGGTGACAACTAATGGATATGTTAAAAAAAGTTCCTGTAAGAGAGCAGGATCCAAAGGTAAGAGCAACAAATTTTGAAGAAGTTTGTTATGGATATAATAAAGAAGAAGCAATGATGGAGGCACAGAGATGTTTCGGATGTAAAAATGCGAAATGTATCGAAGGCTGTCCGGTTTCTATCGACATCCCTGCATTTATTGGAAGAGTAAAAGTTGGAGAGATTGAGGAGGCTTACAAAATTCTTTCTCAGTATACATCTCTTCCTGCTACTTGTGGACGTGTATGTCCGCAGGAGAACCAGTGTGAAGGAAAATGTATCCGCGGAATCAAAGGCGAGGCCGTTTCCATCGGTAAATTGGAGCGTTTTGTAGCAGATGCAGCTGCAAAATTCCATTATCGTCAGCAGGATCCGGCTCCGGCAAACGGACACAAGATCGCAATCGTAGGTTCTGGCCCTGCAGGTCTGGCCTGTGCAGGTGAGCTGGCAAGAATGGGATGCGATGTAACTATTTTTGAAGCATTACATGAGCCGGGCGGAGTACTTCGTTACGGTATTCCGGAATTCCGTCTTCCGAAAAAACGGATTGTTGCAAGAGAGATTGACAATGTAACAGATCTGGGTGTAAAAATTGAAACAAACGTAGTGATCGGCAAAGCAGTAACTGTTGACCAGCTGATCGATGAGGAAGGTTTTGAGGCTGTATTTATCGGCTCCGGCGCAGGTCTTCCGAAATTCATGGGTATTGAGGGTGAGAACGCAAACGGCGTATTTTCTGCAAATGAGTACCTGACAAGAAATAACCTGATGAGCGCATACAGAGAAGATTATGATACACCAATCCACGGCGGCAAGAAAGTAGCTGTTGTCGGTGGTGGTAACGTAGCAATGGATGCTGCAAGAACAGCACTTCGTCTCGGCGCAGAAGTTCATATTGTATACAGAAGAAGTGAGGCAGAGCTTCCGGCCCGTGTGGAAGAAGTTCATCACGCAAAAGAAGAAGGTATTATCTTTGATCTTCTGACAAACCCGGTTAAAATCCATGAGGATGAGAACGGATGGGTATCCGGTCTGGAATGTGTCCGCATGGAGCTTGGTGAGCCGGATGAGTCTGGCAGAAGACGTCCGCAGGTAATTCCGGATTCCAACTTCGTCCTGGATGTTGATACTGTTATCATGTCTCTGGGAACATCTCCAAATCCGTTGATTTCTTCAACAACAGAGGGTCTGGAAGTAAATAAATGGAAATGCATCGTAGCTGATGAGCAGAACGGAAAGACAACAAAAGAAGGTGTCTATGCCGGTGGTGATGCAGTTACAGGTGCCGCTACTGTTATCCTTGCAATGGGTGCCGGAAAACATGCAGCACATGCAATCTATGATTATGTGACAAACAAATAAGTCACAAACTATCCAAAGTAAGTTACACAGGCTGGAAAATTCCGCCTTGTTTGTAGCTATATAATATCCTATCCTAATACAAAAAAAGCTGCGAAAGCAGCTTTTTTTGTATGTCTTCTTTTATTATGCATCTTCAGCAGAAGGATGCTTTTTCATATATGTATCCATAACGTCCTTCAACTGGTCGCGATATTTGAGTTCTGTATGTACCTTAAACGCATCCGGATCAATCGGGAGATTCAAATCGGTCAGTCTGCGGATACTCCAGATGTAAAGGATATCCAGAGCAGGGATCAAATCTTCGCCCAATGGAGTCAGGATATATTCGACTTTCAACGGGATCGTATTGTACTGAATTCTCTGAACAAGTCCGTCATGTGTCAGTTCTTTTAACTGCTGGCTTAATACTTTTTCACTGACGCCAAGCGTTTTTTTTGTCTCATTAAAACGTATTTTTCCATAATGATGAATGTGGTGGAGAATGGTCATTTTCCATTTACCGGATATACAATTTGTAACAAAATGATAGGGGTTGACAGTTTGCTGCATATAATGTATTTCACCTCCGAAATTTTTCTTTTTGTTAAAAAATTATTTTTATTTGGCTTAAAAAAGTAATTTAGTATCAAAAGGGTAACCATAGTGTACCAGTTTCCTGAAGAAAATTCAATGGATTCATAAAAAAAATCATAAAAAGAGTATAAAATATGTTATACTTTTGCAATAAAAATGATTCTAAAGGTATATTAATTAAAGTACAGGAGGATACAAATGAAAACAATCGAAGAACGTGTGGCAGAAATCAAGGAAAAACATGGAAAAGGATATAATTGTGCACAGGTTGTACTTTGTGCCTATGCAGATGAACTTGGAATGGATGAAGAGACACTGTTTCGCATATCAGAAGGATTCGGAGCCGGTATGGGTGGCATGATGGAAACCTGCGGTGCAGTGACAGCCATGTTTATGGCACTTGGTCTGGCAAACAGTTCCGGTGATCTGCAAGCATGTGATACAAAAGCGCAGACAATGGGAAAGGTGCGTGAACTGGCAGCAAAGTTTAAGGAGAAAAATGGGTCAATTGTCTGTCGTGAACTGAAAGGTATTGATACAGGAAAGGTTCTTCGCAGTTGTGATGGATGTATTGAGGATGGCATTCGCATTCTGGGGGAATATCTTCTGAACGATTAATTGCTGAGTGGTAAAACGGACGAAAAAAGAGAGAAAAAGTATCTTGCAGGCTAAGACGCCTTGCCGGATATTTTTTCTCTCTTTTTCTGTGTGCTGAAAAGTGGAGAAGTATTTTAATGGTATAAATCGGAAATATGCCGCATATGCATAAGCAGAAGAGGAGAGGATGAATGCTATGACAAATACGAATATTTATCAGAATATTACGGCCAGAACCGGTGGAGATATCTACCTTGGTGTGGTTGGACCGGTGCGTACCGGAAAGTCGACGTTTATCAAACGTTTCATGGATGTGATGGTATTGCCACAGATGGAAGATTCTGCGGCAAAAAAGCGGACGGTGGATGAACTGCCCCAGTCAGCACAGGGAAAAACGATTATGACGACGGAGCCGAAGTTTATTCCCCGGGAGGCGGCGACGATTCAGTTTGATGATGAGATTTCAGCGAATCTGAAGCTGATTGACTGTGTGGGTTATCTGATTGACGGAGTAAACGGTCATATGGAAGAAGGAAGCGAGCGGATGGTGAAGACGCCCTGGTTTGACCATGAGATTCCTTTTGCAAAAGCAGCACAGATCGGAACCGAAAAGGTGATACGGGAGCATGCCACCATTGGAATTCTTGTGACAACAGATGGCAGTTTTACGGAAATCCCGAGAGAAAATTATGTTCCGGCGGAGGAGCGCACAGTTCAGGAACTGAAAAAAATAGGAAAACCTTTTGTGGTTTTGCTGAATACACCGCGGCCGCACAGCGGTGAGTCGCAGCGACTTTCAAAAGAGTTACAGGAAAAATATGGTGTTTCGGTGCTTCCGGTCAATTGTGAACAGCTGAAACAGGAAGATATCTGTAAAATTTTGCAGGAAGCATTGTATGAGTTCCCTGTGACGGAACTGGATTTTTATCTGCCGAAGTGGGTGGAAATACTGCCAGTTTCTCATAAAATCAAGGAGGCGGTGATTGAAGAAGCAGGAAGGATTCTGAAGCAGGCGGAACAGATGAAAGATATTGCAGGTGTAACTTTTTTGCCGGAGCGGGAGGAGATTGCCTTCATTCGGCTGGAAGTGACGGATCTGGCAAACGGAACCGTAAAAATCTGTTTTGGTGTGGACGACAGTTATTATTATGAAAATATCAGTGAACTGGCGGGGGTTCCGATTCATGGGGAATATGAGTTGATCTCGCTGATCAGGGAACTGTCGAAGAAAAAAGATTCCTATGAGCAGGTGGCAGAAGCAATGGATAGCGTGCAGCGTACCGGGTATGGTGTCGTGTCACCGTCCATGGAGCAAATTTCCGTGGAAGAACCGGAATTGATCCGGCATGGTGGTCAGTATGGTGTGCGTCTGAAAGCATCTTCACCGTCTATACATATGATTCGGACCAATATCGAGACAGAGATTGCACCAATCATTGGCAGCGAGGAACAGGCAAAGGATCTGGTGTCTTATATTAAAGAAAATGAGAATACATCAGAGGGCTTGTGGAAGACAAATATTTTTGGAAAATCATTGGGAGAACTGGTGGAAGATGGCATCCGAAGGAAAATTACGATGATGGATGAAGAAAGTCAGCAGAAATTGCAGGATACAATGAAAAAGATTGTTAATGACAACAATGGTGGACTCGTATGTATTATACTGTAGATTCAGAAGAAATATTATGACAAAGTCCGACAGAAATATCACACAAGGCGTTTTAGCCTGTGGGATATTTCTGTCGGACTTTCATATTAATATAGATTTAGGTGTCAGAAAATGCCCATAGACTTGTTCCTTTTCAGTTTTTGTGGTATTATAATTTACTATCTATGTGAAAAGTATAACGATTCAGCATAAAACAACGAATAAAGGAGAAGGTTGGCATGAGTGAGGTATATGACAAATTACTGAGATGTTATCATAGCGTGAGAGAAAAAATATTCTTTGAACCGCAGGTGGCACTGATTCTTGGTTCCGGCCTGGGAGATTATGCAGACAATATTCAGGTAGAGGCTACGTTGGATTATCATGAAATCGAAGGATTCCCTGTTTCGACTGTGCTGGGGCATAAAGGGCGTTTTGTGTTTGGATACATTCAGGATGTTCCGGTGGTGATCATGCAGGGACGGGTGCATTTTTATGAAGGATATGACATGCATGACGTGGTGCTTCCGACGAGACTGATGGGAATGCTTGGTGCAAAAGTATTATTTCTGACCAATGCTGCAGGAGGAATGCAGGATGGCATGCATGCGGGAGATTTCATGCTCATTACCGGTCAGATTTCAAGTTTTGTGCCGTCACCACTGATCGGACCAAATATTGAAGAACTCGGAACCCGTTTTCCGGATATGAGTGAGATTTATAAAAAGGATCTGCAGGAGATTATCCGGAATACGGCAAAGAACTGTGGGATTTCGTTAAAAGAAGGTGTGTATGTGCAGACAACCGGACCGAATTATGAGACTCCGGAGGAGATTTGCATGTATAAAATGCTTGGCGCAGATGCAGTAGGCATGAGTACGGCATGTGAAGCAATGGCAGCAAGTCATATGGGAATGCGCGTTTGCGGTATTTCCTGTATTTCCAACTTGGCGGCAGGTATTTCAAAGAATCCGCTGACACATGCAGAGATCCAGGAGACAGCGGATCGGGTAGCACCGCTGTTTCAGCAGCTGATCACAGAATCTGTAGTAAATATTGCAAAAAATATAGAATAATAGATACGAGATAAGAAAGGAAAGAATATGAACATTCGTTTTTATAATGCCAAAATTCTGACTTTAAATGAGCAGGAGCAGTTTGAAATCATCCATGGAGAACTCTGGGTAAATGGAGATTCTATTTGTTATGTTGGAGAAAGCAAAAATCCGGCAGAAATCTGTGCAGAACTGAAACTGGAACTGCCGAAATGGGAACGCGAGATGGATGTAAAAGGCAATCTGCTGATGCCTGGATTTAAAAACGCCCATGCGCATACTTATATGACATTTTTACGTTCTTATGCGGACGATCTTCCGCTGCAGGAGTGGTTATATCAGATGTGTTTTCCAAAGGAGGACAAGCTGGATACCGAAAATATCCGTCCGTTGGAAGTGCTTGGTATCATGGAATATCTGACCAGTGGTATTACCACAAGTTTTGATATGTGCTATTTTCCACCGGTGTATGCACAGGTGGCAGCACAGTGTGGGTTCCGTGCCGTTCAGGTGTCCGGTGTCAATAGCTTTGGCGGAAGCGCGGCAGTTGTTGAGGAAAACTATCTGAAAGTCAATGAGACCAGTGATCTGACGTCTTTCATGATCGGCTTTCATGCGGAATACACCACAAAAATGGATCTGATGAAAGAAATTGCGGATCTGGCCCATAAATACAAATCTCCGGTATTTTTACACAATTCTGAGACACAGAATGAGGTAAAAGAGTGTCTGGAACGTTATGGAAAGACACCGACACAGCTGACAGAAGAACTTGGCATGTATGAATACGGCGGCGGCGGATACCATTGTGTATACTTTGATGACAAAGATTTTGAAATCTTTAAGAAACGTCAGCTTACTGCAGTTACCTGCCCGGCTTCCAACCTGAAACTGGCAAGCGGAATTGCACCGTTAAAACGGTTTGTAGAAGAAGGAATTCCGGTGGCTATTGGTACAGATGGACCGGCAAGCAACAACAGTCTGGATATGTTTAAGGAAATGTTTCTTACCAGTGCACTTGCAAAGGTGCGTGAGATGGATGCAGAGTGTATCAGTGCGGACAAGATTTTATATATGGCAACTACGGGAGGAGCTCATGCTATGGGTCTGGATAACTGCGACCGTCTGGCAGCAGGCAAGAAAGCAGATTTGATCCTGATCGACCTGCAGCAGCCGAACATGCAGCCGCAGAACAATATCGTAAAAAACCTTGTATACAGCGGAAGCAAACAGAACGTGAAACTGACCATGGTAAACGGAAAAATCCTGTATGAAGATCAGAAATTCTCCATCGGATTTGAGCCGACAGACATTTATAAGGAAGCGAACCGTATTATTCGTTCTATGGAAGGATAAGAGTTATGAAAGTAACATTATATACCGATGGTGCTGCCCGGGGAAATCCGGACGGCCCGGGTGGATACGGCGCAGTTTTACAGTTTATTGATTCCACAGGTAAACTGCATGAACGCGAATTAAGCGCCGGATATCGTAAGACGACAAATAACCGCATGGAACTGATGGCAGCCATTGTGGGGCTGGAAGCATTGGTAAAACCGTGTCAGGTGGAATTATATTCCGATTCCAAATATCTGACAGATGCGTTTAATCAGCACTGGATCGATGGATGGCTGAAACGCGGATGGAAGAAATCGGACAAATCTCCGGTAAAAAATAAAGATTTATGGAGCAGACTGCTGGCGGCGATGGAACCGCATCAGGTGACGTTTCACTGGGTGAAAGGCCATGACGGTCATCCGGAGAATGAACGCTGTGACCGGCTGGCAACCACAGCAGCGGATGGAAGTAATCTGCTGGAGGATGAGATTACAGAATGAAAGAACAAATGAGTAACAGAACTCTGTTTTTGTATTTTACATCATTGACAGGTGCTGTGATCGCTGGGATCGTGTGGTTATATCTGAAAGTGGCAAATGTAGGGATTACGGTCATCTGGGAAATGGTTCCGGCTTATATAGATTCGAAATATTATACGGTTCTCATGTGCCTGGGAGGCGGTGTACTCATCGGATTGTTCCACCGGGTATATGGCCCATATCCGGAGCGGATGGCAGATTCTGTTAAGCGGGTAAAAGATACGGGTACATATCCTTACCGGAAACTTCCGATGATTGTTTCAGCATCATTTTTATCTCTGTTTTTTGGCGGAGCTGTCGGACCGGAATCCGGTCTGGTCAGTCTTTTGCTTGGTCTTTGCTGCTGGGCAATGGATCAGTTTGGGCTGGCACGCTGGAAGATGGAGACGCTGATCGCCGGAAATCCATATATCAGAAAGAAAGAATTGTTCCGGGTGATGGCAGCCGGGCTGTTTCTTCCGCCGGATCAGATTGTATACGACAAAGGGAAGATCAGCTGGAAACGGAAAGAGCAGATTGCATCCGGTATTACGGCCGGACTGGCCGGACTGGCAGTATATGAACTGCTGAATTTCTGCTTTGGCAGATGCCTGGCGGTACCTCACCTGCATGGTGGTGTACTGATCCTGCGAGACAAAGTGGCAGTTATTTTGCTGATGATTGTCGGAATTGCAGCCGGCTATCTGTATCTGATCTTTCAGAAGGCCAGCAGCTGGTTTTTCGGAAAACTGAGAGAAAAAAATCTGGCAGTGTTGAATGCCGTACTTGGTGGACTGGTGTTGGGACTGATCGGTTCTGCATTACCGATGACCATGTTTTCCGGTGGAAATAATATTCAGGCTATGCAGTATGAATATTTGAAATATACACCTTATCTGTTGATCGTGATCGGTGTGGTAAAATTGTTTCTGACCAATGTCTGCATTGAATCCGGATGGCGTGGCGGACATTTTTTCCCGATGATTTTCAGTGGATTGAGCATCGGATATGGATTTGCGGCAATTCTGCATATCAATGAGATCGTCAGTGTGGTGCTGGTGACAGGAGCATTACTTGGCACGGTTTTGCAGCAGCCGTTAGGGGCGCTTGCATTGTCGCTTGTCTTTTTCCCGGTCAAAGATATCGGCTGGATGCTGCTGGCATCCACGGTAGGTGGCTGTGTGCCGGTTCCGGTGGCACTTCGGTCAGATCCGGAGAAAAAAAGCTTTGTGTCTAATATGATACAGATGAAAAAACAGAAAAAATTTCTTCCAAATAAAGGATAGGCAGGAATGCATTGCTTTACAAGGAAGAAATGCTATGCTATTATTGTAAGAGTGTGTAATCGTTGTGTTTTCAGCGATCGCAAGAGTGAATTTGATATTCATAATAACATATAGATGGAGGAACACGAGAGTGAAAAAGTATGGTGTAAATGAATTACGAAGAATGTATCTTGACTTTTTTAAAAGCAAAGATCATCTTGTAATGAAAAGTTTTTCGCTGATCCCGCATAATGACAACAGTTTATTGCTGATCAATGCAGGAATGGCACCGTTAAAACCTTATTTTACAGGAGCAGAGATTCCACCGAAGCGCAGAGTTTCTACTTGTCAGAAATGTATCCGTACCGGTGATATTGAGAATGTAGGAAAGACAGCACGTCATCTGACCTTCTTTGAGATGCTGGGAAACTTTTCTTTTGGTGATTATTTCAAACATGAGGCAATTGCCTGGTCCTGGGAGTTTCTGACCAAAGTGCTGGAATTGGATCCGGAGCGTCTGTATCCGTCTATTTACGGTGAGGATGAGGAAGCATTTGAAATCTGGACAAAAGAGGTCGGTGTACCGGCAGAGAGAATTACACGTTTCTATCGTGATGAGAATGGTGAGTGTGATAACTTCTGGGAGCATGGTGCGGGTCCTTGTGGTCCATGTTCTGAGATTTACTATGACCGTGGAGAGAAATACGGCTGTGGCAGCCCGGATTGTAAAGTAGGCTGTGACTGTGACCGTTTTATGGAAGTATGGAACAACGTATTTACACAGTTTAACGGTGATGGAAAAGGAAATTACGAAGAACTGGAAAATAAAAACATTGATACAGGTATGGGATTGGAACGTCTGGCTGTTGTTATGCAGGACGTAGATTCTGTATTTGATATCGATACTATGAAAGCAATCCGTGACAAAGTATGTGAGATGTCTCATAAAACTTACCAGACAGATGCACTGGATGACGTATCCATCCGTCTGATCACAGATCATATCCGTTCCGCTACATTCATGGTATCAGATGGTATCATGCCGACCAACGAGGGCAGAGGCTATGTACTTCGTCGTCTGATCCGTCGTGCGGCAAGACATGGTAAAATGCTTGGTATCGACGGACTGTTCCTTGCGGAACTGAGCAAAACTGTCATCAACGAGAGCAAAGACGGTTATCCGGAACTGGAAGAGAAAAAAGAATTCATTTTCCGTGTACTGACACAGGAAGAGGAAAAATTCAATAAGACAATCGATCAGGGACTTGCAATTCTGGCTGATATGCAGGCAGAGATGGAAAAAGAAGGAAAGAAAGTTCTTTCCGGAGAAGATGCATTCCGTTTGTACGACACATATGGATTTCCGGTAGATCTGACCGAAGAAATTCTGGAAGAAAAAGGATTTACGATTGACCAGGCAGGCTTTGAGGCAGCCATGGAAGAGCAGCGTACAAAAGCGCGTAACGCACGAAAAGTAACAAACTATATGGGGGCAGATGCAACTGTTTATGATGCGATCGATCCGTCCGTTACAACCACATTTGTCGGATATGACCGTTTCTGTCATGTCTCGGAAGTAACTGTTCTGACCAGCGAGACAGAAATCGTAGAAGCACTGACAGATGGTGAGGCAGGTACTATTTTTGTAAATGAGACTCCATTCTATGCAACTATGGGTGGACAGATTTCTGATACCGGTTATATCCGTACGGCAGAGGGTGAGTTCCGTGTAGAAGATACTGTAAAAATGCTCGGCGGTAAAGTCGGACACATTGGTCGTGTGACAAAAGGTATGATCAAAGTCGGTGATACAGTTACTCTGGAAGTAGATGCAAAGAGACGTTCTCTGATCGCAAAGAACCACAGTGCAACACACTTACTGCAGAGAGCATTGCGTAACGTACTTGGTTCTCATGTAGAGCAGAAAGGTTCTGATGTAAATCCGGAGCGTCTGCGTTTTGACTTCTCTCATTTTTCTGCTATGACAGAGGAAGAGTTAAAACAGGTTGAGACTATCGTAAATGAGAAGATCGCAGAGGCACTTCCGGTAGAAACAAGTATCATGAGTCTGGAAGAAGCAAAGAAAACAGGTGCGATGGCACTGTTTGGTGAGAAATACGGTGATTCCGTCCGTGTGGTAAAAATGGGAGATTTCTCCACAGAACTCTGTGGTGGTACTCATGTTGCAAATACCAGCGAGATTTCCGCATTTAAGATTGTATCTGAGTCAGGTATTGCAGCAGGCGTAAGACGTATTGAGGCTCTGACTTCCGATGCATTATATGCTTACTATGATAAATTAGAGGAGATCATCAACGAGGCAGCGGCATTATTGAAAACAAATGCAGCAGGTCTGACAGAAAAAATTACACATCTGCAGGCAGAAGTGAAAGAACTCCACAGCGAGAACGAATCCTTGAAGAGCAAAGCTGCACAGGATGCACTTGGCGATGTCATGGATCGTGTAGAAGAAGTCAACGGAGTAAAACTTCTGGCAACCGCTCTGGAAGATGTAGATATGAACGGACTGCGTGACCTGGGTGATCAGCTGAAAGAGAAACTCGGTGAGGGTGTTGTTGTACTGGCATCTGCAAACGAAGGCAAAGTAAGCCTGATCGCTATGGCAACAGAAGGAGCTATGAAGCAGGGTGCACATGCAGGTAACCTGATCAAAGCGATCGCAGCAAAAGTTGGCGGTGGCGGCGGCGGACGTCCGAATATGGCTCAGGCCGGCGGTAAGAACCCGGCAGGAATCCCGGATGCGATCGCAGCAGCGAAAGAAGCACTGGCAGGACAGATCAAATAATAAGAAGAATTGTGGGAGTACGAAGTACGGAACAATTCGTATGGCATCTGTTGCCCCCGACATCTTTACAAAATATGCAAAAAGTTGGGAAAAAGTTTGAAAAAACTATTGACATATCTACAAAAAATGATTATAATTGTCAAGCAGTGCAGTAAGAATATTACCCAATCAGTTGAATATGCACAATACGCAACTGGAGGGAGGTTAGGTGTGAGACTATGTCAAATGTAATCGTAAAAGAGAACGAGACTTTAGATAGCGCTTTACGCAGATTTAAGAGAAACTGTGCGAAAGCTGGTATCCAGCAGGAGATTCGTAAGAGAGAGCATTACGAGAAACCAAGCGTAAAACGTAAAAAGAAATCTGAAGCAGCTAGAAAACGTAAATACAACTAGTTCAAAGTTAATTGAAAGGACACTTCTGTGGAAGTGTCCTTTTATCGTGCTTTTTTGTAAGCTTTTTTTGTGGCTGAGATTCAGGTAGTGAAGAAAAAATCCTGAAAAAATATCCCTGCAGGCTAAGACGCCTTGGAGGGATATTTTTTTCAGGATTTTTTTATTTAAGTTATGGTGTGAATCAATATAAAACTATAGACATAGAAAATAGTAAGACGTTTTAGTCTGCGGTATATTTTTCAGAAGTTTTTTTGTTCTAAGATGAGCAGGAACACATATATTAGACTATGGTAATGCAACAAATTACCGGATGGAGTGATGCGATGGAGCAGATTTTAAGGTTATTTCCTATAAGAATCAGGGAGTACTTTTTGGAGACGGATATTTTTGAAAAGTTTTCCGGAGAACTGGAGGAAATTCGGGTACGGGTGAATCAACCGATAGAACTGGTCACTGCAAGAGGAGCGTATTTTTTGAAGAATGGTGCGTTGGTAAGATTACCGGACAGGCAGTGCCTATCGGTAACGGCAGAAGATTTACGGCAGATGAGTACGCTGATGTCACAGTATTCTCTTTATGCCTATGAGGAGGAAGTTCGGCAGGGATTTCTGACAGTGGAAGGAGGACATCGAATCGGTGTGTGCGGTCAGGTGACGGAGAAAGCAGGGGCAATTGGAAGGATTTATCCGATTTTGTATCTGAACATTCGTATTGCCAGAGAACGAAAAGAATGCGGAAAAACAGTGTACGAGCAGTTATGGGAGAATGATGAGCCTGAAAATACGCTTGTGTTATCTGCACCGGGAACTGGGAAAACAACGCTTTTACGGGATTTAATTCGATTGTTTTCGAATGGAGATGAAGTGCATTCCGGGAAACGGATTGGACTGGTGGATGAGCGTTCAGAGATCGCCGGATGTTTACACGGAATTCCGCAAAATGATGTTGGAATACGAACGGATGTATTGGATGGATGCCCGAAAGTGGAAGGAATGATGCTGTTGGTGCGCAGTATGGCACCGGAAATTCTTGCAGTGGATGAGATTGGTGGAGTGGAGGATTTTTCTGCCATGCAATATGCCCTGCGGTGTGGCTGTTGTTTGCTGGCAACGGTGCATGCGGGAAGTCTGGAGGAGCTGTTTCAAAAACCTGGATGGGACAAGTGTGGAGATGAGCAGATGTTTGGAAGATATGTGGTTATTTCGAAGGAAGATGGAAAGAGAAGGTATCAGGTGAAAACTGCTGATGAAATTTACCGGAAGTGGGATTGAAAATGGAATTGCATGATTTTGGAAGAAAGCTATTGTTTATAAAATATAAAGGTGGTTGTAGAAAAGAGGATGTATGTTTTTAAAATTGGCGGGAAGTGTCTGCGTGTTGGTGGCTTGCGTCGGATTTGTCAGGGAGATACTTAGGGCAGGAAACTTACATAGAAAAATGCTGGAATCATTGATTGAAATGACGGAATTACTGGCAGCGGAGATCCGATATGAGAGGCTTCCAATTCAGGACGCATTATTACAGGTGCAAAAGAAAGTACGACCGGAGATTGCTGCTGTGCTGCTACACATTGTAGAACAGATGAAAAAAGGAAGCGGGACAGAATTTGTGACAATCTGGGAGCAGGCATTTCGGGAAGCGCAGAAAGAATTATTTTTGAAAGCGGAAGAATTGGACGAGGTCTGCCGGATCGGAAAACATCTGGGTTTTTTGGATCAGACGCAGCAGGAACAACATTTGAAGGGATGTGCAAAACGGTTGCAGCGGATGCAGGAACAGGTGCTGAAAGAGTTGGAGGAGAAGAAACGTATTTACCGTTATCTTGGGATGGCAGCTGGGATCTTTGTGATATTGGTTCTGGTTTAAGCGTTTTTTGCGGTGGATGAGGTTACAGGAGGACATGTATGGATGTCAATTTGTTGTTTAAAATAGCGGCGGTGGGGATTCTGGTCACGGTGATCGGACAGGTTTTAAAGCACAGTGGCAGAGAGGAGCATGCGTTTCTGGTCAGTCTGACAGGATTGGTAATTGTATTGTTCTGGATCGTGCCATATATTTATGACCTGTTTGATAAGATTAAAAATTTATTTTCGCTATAAAAAGGAAGGGAATATACGGTGGGAATCATTCAGATTTCAATGCTTGGTATTGGAGCAGTGGTGCTTGCATTGCTGTTGAAACAGCAGAAAAGTGAATATGCGCTGTATCTGAGCCTGACCGCTGTTATTCTGATCCTGATTTTCAGTATGAACCGGCTGCAGGTGGTGATGGAGACGATTCAGAAGATTGAGCAGTATACCGGGATTGATGCGGCGATGCTGAAAATTCTGGTGAAGTTGATGGGGATCACTTATGTGGCAGAGTTCGCTTCTGGAATCTGCAAAGATGCCGGTTTTTCTGCGATTGGAAGTCAGATTGAAATGTTTGCGAAGTTCTCAATTATGGCAGTAAGCGTACCAGTGTTGCTAACACTGTTGGAAACAATTGAAGGATTATTGGGGGCATGAAGTAGTGGGAGAAAATTTTGAATAATAAAATTGAAAAAAGGAATGCCAGTGCGATAGATCAAAGAGAACGGCAAATGGAGAAAATACAATTGCTTTTGATACATTTTGTACGATTAAGTGTTTTGCTTGTTGGGATAAGTGTTGGGGCGAAACCGGTGCAGGCGGCAGAAGCAGAACATGTGAACAGCGAGAATATTGAGATGATACAGGATAACGAGCGTTGTATGGCAAAGGTACAAATAGAGGAGGTTTCTTATAAAACAGGAACTGATAATGCAGGAACATCGGACAGCGATAGCATGCAGCAGGATTTATTGTCAGATCTGCCATTATCGGATATTCAGGATGTGTTACAGGAGAGTACCGATACGGAAAATATATCCTTTCGGGAACTGGTGAAAAGCCTGATGCAGGCAGATGCAAATACAGACAAGCAGGCACTGATTCAGCAGATTTTGCGCAGTGCATTTGGAGATGTGGAAGAAGGCAGACAGGTGTTTGTTCAGATATTACTTCTGACAGCAGCATGTGCTTTTTTGCAAAATTTTATCAATGTATTCGAGAACAGTCAGATTTCAAAAACAGGATTTTATCTGTACTTTCTTCTGTTGATGGGATTATTGTTGCGGTCGTATCTGCTGATTCATGATATTTTGGAAGGTGTACTGGATCAGGTGATCAGTTTTATGGAGGCATTGCTACCGGCATTTTGCATGACAATGGTGTTTTGCAGCCAGAAAGTGGCCGCGGTGGGATTTTATCAATTGTCCCTGATCGTGATTTATCTGATCGAGCGTGTGTTGTTGTATGTGGTGATTCCGGCAATTCATGTGTATGTGGTATTGCAGATGCTAAACTGCATGACGGCGGGAAAATTGATTTCCCGGATGACGGTGTTATTGAAGCGGGGGGTAATCTGGGTGATGCGCCTGCTGCTGGCGGGAGTGACCGGTATGAATGTGATCGAACGGATGATTGCCCCATCTGTGGACAATCTGAAAAAAATGTCTGTGACGCAGACCATCAGTATGATACCGGGGCTGGGAAATACGGCGCAGGCAGTTGGAAATATTTTTTTCGGTTCCGCGGTAGTGATCCGAAACGGAATCGGAACGGCAGCAATGATCGTGTTTCTTTGTCTGGCGATGGGACCTTTGTTAAAAATGCTGGTTTTTTCGGTGTTTTACAAGATGGCAGGAGCACTTGCGGAGCCTTTTTCGGATAAACGGATCTGCGGATGTATCGACTGTGTGGGAGATGGTGCATTATTGCTGTTTCGTGCATTGGCGACAGGAATTTTATTGTGCATGATTACAATTGCGGTGGTGGTGACGGCGACGGTATGACAGAATTACTGGAATGGGTAAAACAGATGATCTTTCTGGGAATTTTCCTGACGATTTTGCTGCAGGTGCTTCCTTCCGGAACCTATCGGAAATATGTGCGCTTTTTTGCGGGAATGGTGTTTGTACTTACCATTGTGAGTCCGCTTTTTTCGATTCTGGGGGAGAAAAACTGGGAGCAGACGCTGGAGCGGGAACTTTTGCAGGAAGATGTATTGCAGAGCGGACAACTTGATTTTTCTTATATGGAACGGCAGCAGCAGGCATATTATGAGGAGCAGACGAAGGATGCGGTGGCGCAGATGATAGAAAAGCTGGGAGAGTCAAATGGTTGTCCGGTGCAGCAGGTAGAGGTGAATTTGTCGGAGAGAGATGGTTCGATCCTTCTGGTGAAAGTGTGGACAACAGTTACCGGTGAACAGAGCAGGCAGCGTATGCAGGAGGAGACCGCGCAGGCGTGCGGTATATCTGCGGATCAGGTGGAGGTGTATGAGGCGTAATGGATCTGAAAGAGTTCCTGCGGGAGAAAAAGTGGAGAAAGATGAAAAAGGATCAGTGGCTGATCTTATTTCTGGCAGGGGTGTTGCTTCTGGTTGTAGCCATGCCTGCCGGAAAGCATAGTTCCACAACAGAAAAACAGCAGAATGAACAAACGGAAATTGCGCAGACAAATGGAACCGGATCAGGGGAATCCAATTATGAGAAAACATTAGAAACACGTCTGGAACAGATTTTAGAGGGGATGGATGGCGTCGGTAATGTGCAGGTGATGATCACGTTTCAGGATCAGGGCGAGTCTGTGGTGGAAAAGGATGTAACAATGCGACAGGACGTGGGCGCGGGAAGTTCCGGGCAGGATTCTGCTGGTGGAATATCAGAAAGTTCAGGAGCGGGAAACTCTGGCATTCGGGAAAGCAGTGAATCGACTGTTTTTGCACAATCAGATGGGGATGAAACACCGTTTGTGAATAAAGAAATATTGCCGAAGATCGACGGAGTTTTAATCGTGGCAGAGGGAGGTGCGGATGCAGGTGTCAGAAAAAATATTTCTGAGGCGGTGGAGGCATTATTTGGACTGGATGCACATAAAATAAAGATAGTTAAAATGAAAACGAAGGGAGATTCCAATTGAAAAAGATATTTCGGAAAAATCAGATTATTATTACCGCACTGGCTCTGATGATCGCTGTGGCAGGCTATATCAGCTATACGAAAACGAATGTGGCGGAAAATGAGGCAATCCAGACCGCGGGTGACAATGCGGACAATACATATGATATTTCTGAAGGTGATCAGATCGGAGAAATTTTTACAGATACGGAGGATAACACCCAGGCTGCAAGTGGGGTGGATGCGCAGGCAGAAGATGGATCAGATCAGGCGGATCAGAGTACGCAAAATGATGCGGATCAGGGAAGTACCGAAGATGTGCAGAACCCAGGGGAGACAGTGCAGACTTCTGCAGACGCACAGGGACTGGCGTTTGCAGCAGACATGAAACTGAATCGGGAGCAGGTACGTTCTAAAAATAAAGAAACATTACTGGAGATTATTAATAATACTTCCATTGCAGAGGCACAGAAACAGGATGCCATTGATTCTATGATTCAGATGACGGATGTGGCAGAACGGGAAAATGCGGCAGAGATTTTATTGGAAGCAAAGGGATTTTCAGATGTGGTAGTCAGCATTACGGATAATGAAGCGGACGTGGTGTTAAACATGGGCGATGTCACGGATGCGAAACGAGCACAGGTGGAGGATATTGTAAAAAGAAAAACCGGAATTTCAGCGGAAAATATCGTGATTACGCCACTGAGCCAGTAAGTGATAAAAATATGAGAATATAGTTTTAATGTACTTTCGGAGTTTTTCTAAACGAGTCATTATGGCTATATTATAGAAAGGGAGCAATCATATAAATATTAAAAATTTGTGAAAAGAAAATAGGAGAATGTGCTATACTGTAGACAAATGGATATCCGGAGAAAAAACAGAGTTTTTCGGGTAACAGGATAAAAAACGCAGGCAAGGAGGGACGACAGATGAAACGTGTATTTTTAATTGTTCTGGACAGTTTTGGTATTGGTGAGATGCCGGATGCGGCGAAGTATGGCGATGAAGGCAGCAACACGCTTGGAACCGTGGTAAAGAGTCCGGAATTTTCCATGCCGAATATGGAAAAACTGGGATTATTCAATATTGATGGTGTGACAGCGAAAACACCGTATGCAGCGCCGGAAGGTGTGTTTGCAAGGATGACGGAGCAGTCAGCAGGCAAGGACACGACTACCGGTCATTGGGAGATTGCCGGATTGATTTCGAAAAAACCGATGCCGACCTTTCCAAATGGATTTCCACAGGAAATGCTGGATGAATTTTCGAAAGCTGTGGGACGTAAGGTGCTGTGCAACAAGCCGTATTCCGGCACGCAGGTCATTCAGGATTATGGCGATGAGCATAGGAAAACAGGTGCATTGATCGTTTATACTTCCGCTGATTCTGTGTTTCAGATTGCAGCGCATGAGGATGTGGTTCCGGTGGAGGAATTGTATCGTGACTGCGAGATTGCGCGGCAGATGCTGCAGGGTGATCTGGGGGTCGGCAGAGTCATTGCAAGACCATTTGTGGGTACTTCTTCCGGAAATTATACCAGAACGTCCAGACGACATGATTTTTCCCTGGAACCGCCGCAGGATACAATGCTTGATGTTTTAAAAGAAGCAGAGTATGATGTGATCGGCGTTGGCAAGATCAATGATATTTTTGCAGGAAAAGGAATAACGGAGTTTGTGCGGACGCAGGATAATGCAGACGGTATTGAAAAGACCTTAGAATATATGGAGCGCGATTTTAACGGTTTGTGCTTTGTAAATCTGGTGGATTTTGATATGCTTTATGGTCATCGGAATGATGTACCTGGCTATGCAAAGGCGCTGACTTATTTTGATCAGCAGCTTCCGAAAATTTTGTCGGCTATGGAGCCGGAGGATGTGCTGATGATCACGGCAGATCACGGTTGTGATCCGGGAACACCGTCCACAGACCATTCCAGAGAGTATACACCGTTTGTAATGTATGGAAAGAATTTACCACACGGTAAAAATATAGGAACACGAGACAGTTTTTCCGATATCGGAGCGACCGTGCTGGATTATTTTGGCCTGTCAGGGAATATTGCGGGAGAAAGTATGCTGTAAAAAGCCATTCGGTTGGCTCTTGACAGATGTTTTTCCCTTTATTACAATAGATAAGATTGAGTATCAAATTAGAAATAATGCATTTAAAAATCTTGCTATGAAAGATAAGATAAAGACAAGTTGGAGGGCTAAATTTGGCTGATTTACACAAAGAAATAGAAAAAAGAAGGACATTCGCGATCATTTCCCATCCGGATGCCGGAAAGACAACACTGACAGAGAAATTTCTGTTATATGGAGGTGCAATCAACCTTGCTGGTTCCGTAAAGGGAAAGGCGACCGCGCGCCATGCAGTTTCCGACTGGATGGAAATTGAGAAACAGAGAGGTATTTCCGTTACATCATCTGTACTGCAGTTTGAATATGACGGATTTTGCATCAACATTTTGGATACACCGGGACATCAGGATTTCTCCGAGGATACTTACCGTACCCTGATGGCAGCAGATTCTGCGGTTATGGTTATTGATGGATCCAAAGGTGTAGAGGCCCAGACACGTAAGCTGTTTAAAGTATGCGTGATGCGCCATATCCCGATTTTTACCTTTATTAATAAGATGGACAGAGATTCCAACGATCCTTTTGATCTGTTAGATGAGATCGAGAAAGAGCTTGGAATTGCAACCTGCCCGATCAACTGGCCAATCGGATCCGGTAAAAATTTCAAAGGTGTGTATGACCGCAATACGAAAAAGGTTATGACATTCTCAGATACTTTAAAAGGAACAAAAGAGGGTGAAGAAAAAGAGTTTGATCTGGATTCTGAAGAATTACTGTCAGAAATCGGGGAAGACTATAAAGAACAGTTAGAGGAAGAAATCGAGCTGTTAGACGGTGCCAGCGCTGAATTTGACATGGATCTGGTATCTAAAGGCCAGCTGTCGCCGGTATTTTTCGGATCTGCGCTGACCAACTTTGGTGTAGAGACATTTTTGCAGCATTTCCTGCAGATGACAACTTCTCCATTGCCGAGAATGTCAGACAAAGGTGAGATTGATCCGTTCTCTGAGGATTTCAGTGCGTTTGTATTTAAGATTCAGGCAAATATGAACAAAGCGCACCGTGACAGAATTGCATTTATGCGTATCTGTTCCGGACAGTTTAAAGCTGGTATGGAAGTGTTCCATGTACAGGGCAATAAGCAGTTGAAACTTTCCCAACCACAGCAGTTGATGGCACAGGAACGTAAGATTGTGGAAGAAGCGTATGCCGGCGATATTATCGGTGTATTCGATCCAGGCATTTTTTCCATCGGTGATACACTGACTACTGCAAAAGATAAATTCGCTTTTGAGGGAATTCCGACTTTTGCGCCGGAGCATTTTGCGAGAGTGCGTCAGTTAGATACCATGAAGCGTAAGCAGTTTGTCAAAGGTATCTCCCAGATCGCGCAGGAAGGTGCGATTCAGATTTTTCAGGAGTACAATACCGGTATGGAGGAGATTATTGTCGGTGTTGTAGGCGTCCTGCAGTTTGATGTATTGAAATTCCGTCTGGAAAATGAATATAACGTAGAAATCCGTCTGGAGAATCTGCCATATGAGCACATTCGCTGGATTGAAAATAAAGACATTGATCTGGATCATTTAAGTGGTACTTCTGATATGAAGAAGATCAAGGATCTGAAGGGCAATCCATTATTACTCTTTGTAAATGCATGGAGTGTTGGCATGACACTGGATCGAAACGAAGGTCTGGTGCTGTCTGAGTTTGGTACTAATTAGTTTGCTTTCGGAAATGCATAGATAAAATGCTGGGAGCCGGAAGTGGTTTTGCAGTAATGATATGCTTTTTGTATATAGAAATACTGCTTTATTTACGGAGGAAAATAAAATGGAAATTCTGGAAGTTACAGTTGAAAATTTTGACGAGAAAGTATTAAACAGCGAGAAACCGGTAATGCTTGATTTCTGGGCAACCTGGTGCGGACCATGCCAGATGCAGGCTCCGATTTTCCATACATTTGCGGAGAAAAATGCAGATACTGCAGTATTTGGCAAAGTAAATGTGGACGAGCAGATGGAACTTGCACGTGAGTTTGAAGTAGCAAGCATCCCGACCATCCTTGTGATCAAAAACGGTGAGGTTGCTTACCGTGCAGTTGGATTGCAGACTGAGGATGAACTGCAGAAAGCACTTGCATAGGAAAAATACATTGAAAAAAATTGCTGTCCGGTGTCATGCCGGACAGTTTTTCTTTGTACATAATATAAAAAACGGAAACAGTAAAAGGCCGATTTTTTCTAAGTGACAGGAACCCGGCAGAATGTTATAATCGGGATTGACTTTTGAAGGTATTTATAATATGATAAGAACAGATGCGAACAAATGTTCACTATTTGCGAGACGATAACAGGAACGCAGACTGTTCAGATAAGGAGAGAAACGAAAGTATGGCAAAAAATGATAAAATGGAAGTTCAGAAAGAGGCAAAATTAAAAGCACTGGACGAAGCAATCGCACATATTGAGAAGCAATATGGAAAAGGATCCGTTATGAAACTTGGGGATCCGAGTGTACATATGAATGTAGAGACTGTTCCGACCGGATGCTTAAGTCTTGATATCGCACTTGGACTTGGTGGTGTGCCGAGAGGACGTATCATTGAGGTGTACGGACCGGAATCGAGTGGTAAGACTACCGTAGCGTTACATATGGTAGCTGAGGTACAGAAACGCGGTGGAATCGCAGGATTTATCGATGCAGAGCATGCTCTTGATCCGGCTTATGCGAAGAATATCGGTGTAGACATTGATAACCTTTACATTTCACAGCCGGATAACGGTGAGCAGGCGCTGGAGATCACAGAGACAATGGTTCGCTCCGGTGCAGTGGATATCGTGATCGTGGACTCTGTTGCGGCACTGGTTCCGAAGGCAGAGATTGAGGGCGATATGGGTGATTCCCACGTAGGTTTACAGGCACGTCTGATGTCACAAGCTCTGCGTAAACTGACTGCAGTGATCAGCAAATCAAACTGTATCGTTATTTTCATCAACCAGTTGCGTGAGAAGGTTGGTGTTATGTTCGGAAACCCGGAGGTAACAACCGGTGGACGTGCGTTGAAATTCTATTCCTCCATCCGTCTGGATGTACGTCGTGTAGAGGCTTTAAAACAGGCCGGTGAGATTCTTGGAAACCATACACGTATCAAAGTTGTTAAGAATAAGATTGCTCCGCCATTCAAAGAGGCTGAGTTTGATATCGTATTCGGACAGGGAATCTCCAGAGAGGGCGATATCCTTGATCTGGCGGCAAATACAGATGTGGTCAATAAATCTGGTGCATGGTATGCGTACAACGGAGAGAAGATTGGTCAGGGACGTGAGAATGCCAAGAAATTTTTGAAAGAAAATCCGGAAATCTGTCAGGAGATTGAAGCAAAAGTACGTGCGTACTATCATCTGGATGGTGAAGAAGCTGCAGAAGGAGCTGGCGCAGATGCTTCTGTGGAAACTGCTGCACAGACTGACGCAGAGTAATGCAGATACAGGAGATTATCAGAGGAAAAAAGGGAAAGCTTACCGTTCGATTAGAGGGAGGGCTTTCCTTTCCCATTTATGAAAAAGAAGCGGTAAAATACCGTATGACAGAAGGCGGCATATTGTCTGATCAGGAGTGGAATGAAATTTGTACGGAGATTCTGGAAAAGCGGGCAAAGCGTCGTGCCCTGTATATTTTGCAGAGAATGGAACGGACGGAGTATCAGCTGCGCCAGAAACTACAGGAGAATGGCTATCCTGAGGAAATCGTGCAGTGTGCCATTGATTACGTGAAATCCTTTCACTACGTGGATGACTATCGTTATGCCTGTACATACATCCGATATCATCAGGCAGAAAAGAGCCGGCTGCAGTTGAAAATGAAGCTGTATGAGCGCGGTGTTGCGTCAGATCTGATCGAACAGGCGCTGGAAGACGAATATTCCGGCGAGGAAGAGCAGTTGATCGATCGTCTGTTGGAAAAAAAGCATTATGATGCGGAAACAATGGATCAGAAGGAAAAACAGCGGATCTATCAGTATCTGATGCGGAGAGGTTTTCGGTCTGAGGCTATCCGACGTCGGATGGGGATATAAAGTATTTTTGTGTCGAAACAGTTATGGATTGTATACAGATTAGTGTCCTGGTTAGTATTATTTGCTTGACAGAAAGCACAAAAAAGTATAAAATTTAATAGTTGTAATTTATGACATAATACCAGATATAAATTGTTATATGTACAATGAAA
>CAKRKO010000012.1 GCA_934358495.1 uncultured Eubacterium sp.
TTCTTGAGTTCTTCGCCGTCGGTAACAAAGGGAAAGCCGTTCTTTTTTTCTTCTGTCAAGGGTAGCGTCCATAGCCAAGCGCTTACATGCAAGTCATCTTTCGATTTGTTAATCTGCGCATGCAGCATAGTACTTATTACCTCAGTGAAGTATATGTATGCGTGTCACGCAGTGCCACGGCGTAGATAAAAGAAGCTGGAAGCAAAACTCCAAGGCAAGGCGGTAGACTGATTTTCGTTATCGGAGCGAGCATAGCCCGACCGCGGGAGTGTGTCTGAGCCAACAGCTGATTTTGCTGTTGGTGAGTTCGCGAAAGCGGTCGGAGATAAGCGGCGCAGCGCAGATAGAAAATCAGTCGTGCCGGCATTGGAGTTTTCTTCCAGCTTCTTTTTAAACTATCCTAAACAAGAATTTAAAAATCTACACGGCCAGTGTACTGGTCATTGATTACATAGTAAGCTGCATCTTCTTCCGGTTTCAGATACATAGTAATTGTTTTTACTGCTACGCCACCCTCTACGGAATTGAACTGTGCAATCGCACGCTCTGTTAATTCAGCCTCATCAAATTCTTTACCAAGATACTGTAATACGATCTTCTTGGTCGGTTTTCTTGTTACTTTTCTTTTTGTTTCAGCTTTTACAGTATCTGCTTTTTCTTTTACTGTTTTCTTTGCTGCTGCAGCTTTTTTTGTTGTAGTAGTTTTTGCTTTTGCTGCGGTCTTCTTGGCAGTTGTTTTTGCTGCTTCTGCAGTTTTCTCAGCTGTTTCTTTTACTGTCTCTACTGCTTTTTCTGCAGTCTCTTTTGCTTCTTCTTTTACTTCTGCAACTGTCTCTGTAGCTTTCTCTGCTGTCTTTTCAACTTTTTCTTCAGCCTTTGCTGCAGTTTCTTTTACAGCTTCTTTCACTTCTGCTGCCTTTTCCTCAACTGCTTTCTCTACGGCAGCTTTTGCTGCCTCAACTTTCTGAGCTGCTGTATTTGTTGTATTCGTTGTCTTTGTTGTATGTACATTTGATGTCTTTCTTCTTGCCATGATTCTTGTCCTCCTCTGACATTTTTCGGCACGCATGCATCATTGTCACGTAGCCAATTCATAATACCGAATTTAGGATTACTGTCGATATTATTTAGAACTATATTTTTCTATATCGTTTTGAATTGTACACCCATTCCCTGCTTCTGTCAACAAATTAACAAATTGCCCTCTTTTTTCACATCACTGCTCAGATGTCATATATATCATAAAATTCAATGTTTCCCCAACAGATGGTCTAATACATCAAAGTAATTTTCAAACGTTTTTTTGCAACATCCCGGATTCAGGATTTCAATTCCATCGCAGCCCAGTCCCATAACAGTGAAAGCCATGGCTACCCGGTGATCGTCAAAGGTTTCAATCTGGCAGGGCTGTGGTTTTCCCGGATGGATGCACACCCAGTCTTCCCCTTCCTCGCAGATAATTCCGGCATTTCGCAGATTCGTCACGATTGCATACAGGCGGTCACATTCCTGTCCACGGATATGTCCAATATGTGTAATTTTTACATCTGAAGATGCATATGGTGCGATAGCTGCTAAGGTTAATGCCTGATCAGAAAAATCGTTCATATTCACTTCCAGACCTTTTAATCCATCGGACGGACCTGTCAGCCGGATACCATCGGATTCTTCTGTCAGTGTACCTCCCATCTGTTCCAGCAGACGAAGGAATTTCATGTCACCCTGCATACTGTCCAAATGTACATGATGTACTTTTGCTGTGCCTCCGGTCATAGCTGCCGCCGCATAAAAATAGCAGGCTCCTGACACATCCGGTTCAATCTGATACTGCGATTTCTGATACCCGTTGGACGGTGCCACAGTATAATTACAGCTGTCAAAAGCTGCTTCCACACCAAATTCCTGCATCATTTTCCGTGTGATGCGGATATAAGAACCGTCTTTTTTCTCACTGGTAATGTGAATTTTCAGACCATGTGGAAACATTGGGGCAATCAGCAAAAACGCACTCAAAAACTGTGTACTTGAACTGATATCAAGGTTCAGGACCGCTTCCTGCTCCATGTTTCGAATCTGAGCTCCTGCACCTGTGATGCGGACTGGAAGGTGCCAGGTTTCCCCCAGCCATTCCACGGAAGCTCCCAGTGAGATCAATGCTTCAAAAAGCGGCTGCATTGGACGTTTTTGCATCTGCCCGGACGCATTGATGACAAAAGTCCCTTCCGACACACCAAGCATTGCCGTCAGGAAACGGGCTGCCGTTCCCGCACTTCCCACATGAATTTCTCCGGAATGCGCCGGGAGAACGCCGCCATTTCCATTTACCCGTACCGCAGCCTTCGGCTCGTCAATCTGTACTTCATATCCCAGAGACTGCAGGGAACTTAAAAAGTGCCTGGAATCATCACTGAACAGAACTCCGTTTAACTGCACCGGCCCGTCACAGAGTGCCGCCAGAAGCAGTGCTCTGTTTGTAATACTTTTGGATCCCGGCACATCGGTCTCCCAATTTACGGGTTCCGTGATATGTTTTACCTGATAAATTTCTTCCATTACATTTATCCTCCACATACACATTCAGCAGCGAATCCTGAATATTCGCTGCTGAACATTTTTACTGTCTATTTATTGTACTGTCGTTCCATTACCTGTGGTGTTTTCATCGGTACTGCCTGTGTCACCGGTATTTCCAGTATCGCCTTTATTGGAACTGTCAGAACCGGTTCCTGCTCCATTGTCACCTGATGACGGATTGGAAGAAATATTTCCACCGGAAATATCCTCTGTGTCACTCGGTACATCTCCATCAATGGAATCCGGTGTCTGTGTATTATCCGTGGTTGGCTGATTCTCCGGTGTCTGCTGATCCGTTGTCTCGTCTGTGGTCTGATCTGTGTTTTCATCCACAGTCTGATCTTCCTCGTCCGATACCAGGTCCTTGTGTCTGGAAGATGAAATTCCTTCCAGATCAAATTCTTTTGTATCCAGACCATCGATCATGTACAGCATCGCATCCTTCCAGATATATGCAGGATAAGTTCCGCCACTCAGTTTCTTTACATATTGCGGCTTATCGTAACCTACCCATACCGCAATGGTATAATATGGTGTATATCCACAGAAATACGCTGCTTTATTGTTATTTGTAGTACCTGTTTTTCCGGCTGCTTCGATATCGGTAGAACTGTACCAGTTCAGTTTCTGCGCAGTTGCTCCACTGGCTGTAAGTACACCTTTCAAAATATCTGTCATCTGATCAGCAGCTGATTTCTCATATATCTGCTTGCTTTCCGGCTCTTCATAAATCTCATTACCATCGGCATCCAGAATTGAAGAAATACAGTCTGTCTGTGTGTATTTTCCATGATTTGCCAGGGTTGCGTACGCATTTGCCATTTCTACATTCGTAACACCCTCTGTCATACCGCCAAGTCCGGAACTCAGAGTATAGTCCTTTGGAACGATTCTCGAAAAGTTCATGTTTTCCAGATAAGACAATCCTACTTTCGGGGTAATTTCGTTATACAGAGAATACGCACATCCATTTTTACTCTTTTCCACTGCACGGCGCAATGTAAATTTCTCACCGGTCATTTTCTTGATCTCTGAGGAAGTACTAGTCTTTGCCTTGTCCACACTGATCTCCTGCAACGTGGAATTTGCATCATATCCCTGCTCCAACGCCGGTGTATAGACAATCAGTGGCTTAACAGAACTTCCTGGCTGAGCATAACTTTGATATCCACGGTTTAATGAATACGTCTGTGAGATTGCATCCTGGGAACGTCCGCCGATCATAGCTACTACTTTTCCGGTCTCGTTATCGATAACCGTCAGTGCTCCCTGGAATCCATAGACATCAGAACCTTCTTTTAAATCAGTGTTAAACGCCAGTTCTTTATCCAGGATTGTCTGCAGATTTTTCTGGGCTTTCAGATCCATAGTCGTGGTGATCTTGTAACCGCCAGTGTACAGCTTATGTTTTGCCTGCTTATAAGCCTCATCATAATTGTTATAATACTCTGTATAATCTTTCTCCTTATCAAAATGATACTGGAATTCAAATCCATCCAGTTTCATCAGATAACGCACCGTGCAATCAATCGCGTAGGTTACTTCATAATTATAAAATTTGGTCTCTTCATCACTGACTGCCGCTACCTGGATTGTTTCTGCCAGAGCTCCTTCTCCAGCATCTTTTGTAATATAACCACACTCATACATATCTTCCAGAATCTTATCACGACGTGTGATAGCATTCTCACTGTTTTTCAACGGATTATAATACTCCGGCCGGTTCGGGATCGCACAGATATATGCGGTCTGAGACAGGGTCAGTTCATTGACATCCACCCCAAAATACTTCTTTGAGGCATCCTCCACGCCGTAAATACCATTTGCAAAACAACAGCTGTTACAATAAAACTCCATGATCTGCTCTTTGCTGTACTTTTTCGTCAATTCGCGGGCAATGAAGATTTCTTTTATCTTACGTGACATGGTCTTTTCATTGGAAAGGAACGTACCACGCGCCAGCTGCTGCGTAATCGTACTTGCGCCTTCCGCCACCTGACCTCGCGTTCTCACATAATTCAGGCAAACCCTCGCAATTCCTTTCAAATCCACACCATTGTTCTGCCAGAAGGTACGATCCTCTACGGCCACAAATGCATTTACCACATCTGCCGGAATATCCTTATATTCCAGATATGTAGCATCCTCGTCTTCTGCCAGCGCCGCCAGCTGCGTGCCGTCCGCACTGTAAATATACGACGTCTGTGCCAGTCGGAACGTCTCCGGTGTGCTGTCATCTACCAATTGCTTTGCTTCTTTCGCAATCTGGAACAGATTCTGGCCGGTTGCCTTTTTCAGCATAAAATTTCCGGCAGCAAATAATGCCAGAAATGCAATAACCAGAACGATCAGCACATTCCGCAATCTGCGGAAGAAATCTTTTCTGCGGGCTACTTTCAGCCGCTTATGATATTTTTCCGATGAAACCGGATCTTTTTTCTGCTGTAACTTCACACGTTTTACATGTGATCGTACTTTTTTCTTTTTTGTTGCCATACGTTTACTCCTTTCGGGGATTTCTGTATCACATCGTTTTTTGAAACAAACCTTTTTATAGCATATCAACCACTCAGACTCAATGATCAGCTTGCATCTTTGCAAGTCTATGCTGTCTTTGCTTATTGTACCATATCTGTCATGAATTAGTTCTTAAATTATTGTGAAGTATTACTTTATGATTCTCTTAATCCCTCTTTTTACGTATCTTCACGCGTCAGTTTTTTCACCCACTTGTAGCTTCGGAAATGAATAAATGTCGGCAGTCCTTTAAATACCTGATCGGACTGGATCATAATAACAACACCCACAACAGACCAATGCCACCAGAATGCACTCATGACAGACAGCGGAATTACGATGGCCCATGTACTGATTATATTCATGAGCATTGTAAACTTCGTGTCACCACCGCCTCGGATGATTCCCATACTTACCGGCATCTGGTAGGACATTCCCACCATGATAAAGCTCATGACAATGATCAGCTGATCTGCCATAACCAGCGCAGAATCATTCAGATTGTACAGTGTCAACAGCGGTTTTCTCAGTAAAAACAATGCAATACCGAGGGCTGCTCCGATCAGCACGTCGATCACTGCCAGCGTACGGGCATCGGATTTGATCCGTTTCATATCGCCACGGCCAACGGCGGCTCCGATCATAACCGCAGAGGATGATGACATCGCCACAACAACTACTTTCAGATACTGATAAAATGTGGTAGCCACGGAGTTTGCTGCGATGGCATCGGAAGAAAGATGCCCCAGAATTGCGGTCTGGAACGGAACGGAAATCGCCCACAGAATCTGTGAGAGCATAACCGGAATCTCTACATTTGTATAATCGCGCCGTAATCCTGCGTCAGATTTCAGGAAGTTTTCACTGAATAATTTTAATTTTTTATCAAATTTCAGCATGTATACAACAACAATGCCCAGTTCTACAATACGTGCGATCAGTGTTCCGATGGCTGCACCGCGGATACCGAGCTCCGGCGCACCAAAACGTCCAAAGATCAACACATAGTTGATTCCCACGTTCACGATCAGAGAAACAATGGATATGTAAAAAGAAATCTTTACGGTCTCCACGCTACGCAGTGCCGCCATCAGCACGTTTGTGATGATAAACAGCAGGAAAGTATACTTGATGATTCCAAGGTACGATACGCCCTCTGCAACAATTTCCGGATCATTGGTAAAAATTGAAATTACCTGATGCGGAATAAAGGTACAGATCAGGATCATGATGATGCCACAGATCAGACCGAGTTTTAATGCGATACCGGTCAGCTTGCGGATTGGCTGCATCCTTCCCTGGCCCCAGTACTGAGCGCCTAAAACGACAAATCCTTCAGCGATTCCAAGGGTGATCTGTTGTACCATGAAAAAAATCTGATTGACAGTAGCCGCTCCTGATAACGCACTCTGACTGTAGCTGCCAAGCATGATGTTATCTGCCATATTTACGCTGTAAGCTACTATATTCTGTAGCGCAACAGTAATCAAAAGCGGGAATAAGGTCCGGTAAAATGTCGGATCCTTGGTAAAAAAACTTTCTTTTGTTTTCTGTCCCATTAATTATGTACTCCTTTGAAAAAATCTTTTGCCTTTGGACTGACCAAAAGGCACTATCTATGACAGTATAGCACTTTTTATCTGTAAAGGAAAGTTTGCAAACAATATAAAAAAGATAAAGCCACGTTTCGACTTTATCTTTCTATCTTTTTCCATATCTTATTTCAATGTAACACGATTTTTTACAAAGCTGCAATCTGCTCCTGAATGTAATCGTGCATGTGTTCCTTCTCAATTCCCAATACCACGGAAAGTTCTCCGTACAATTCCTGCTCTGTCACTCTCAGATAACGTTCATCTAGTGCTGTCACTTTTTTGCCCGCTGCCAGACGTTCTTCTTTTCTCTGGTTCAATGTCTTTAAAATACTGATCCAGGCTTGTCCACTGCATTCATGTAAGGCCTGTTTGTAGCTGGCCTCCCGCTGTTTTTCATTCGGCACCTCCAGATTCTCAATGGATGGGATCTCATGAATCAGCTGGTTGGCTTCTTCCTTTGTCATCACCCGGCGGATGACCGCCTTTGTACTGTCCGTCGGCAGATACACGGTCTGCTCACTGTTTTGCACCGGATGCATAATATAATATAACCGTTTCTGATCGACACCCGGAATATCTAAATTTGTAATATCCTGTATCCGGCAGACTCCTTTGCTTCCATATACCACATATTCCCCTTTTTTAAACATACACAACGCTCCTCTCATCAAATTGGGGCTTCCACTCCCATAAAAATTGGAAGTGGGAATAAACTGTCTCTGTATTTTTCTTTTTCTACAATTGTTATATAAAGTATACCACACTTTTCCAGGAGAAGTCAGTAAATTGTATATATTTTCAAAATTTTTGTGACTTTTTACAAGAATCTGCTGATTTGTTTTTGTCTATTTTTCACAGTAACTAAGTAGGCTTTTATCAAATTCTCCCCCAAAAAAGGACATTCTCCGAAATAATCTCCCGGAAAATGCCCTTTGATCCAAAACCGTACGCGATTCTGTTTTTATTTTTCTTCTTTCTTCGGTGAATGATGCATATCACGAATCGGAATATTAGCATACAGAGCCGGAACTGTTCCGTTTCCTGTATCGGATTCTGTCTGGGTGATCTGAATGTCCAGACCCTCTGCGTCAATCTCCATATATTTGGAAATGACTTTAATGATATCATTTTTGATCAGCTCCATCACATCCGGTGAACAATTTGCCCGATCTGACACCAGTAATAATTTCAGGCGGTCTTTTGCCACATCCCCGGAACTTTTTCTTTTGAAAAAATCCATAAATCCCATAGTAAAAGCCCTCCTAGTTCTTCTTGAACAAGTTTTTCAGCTTGTCAAATACGGTCTGTTTCTCTTCCAGATTTAAAAACTCTACCGTCTCTCCGAGAATTCTTCTGCAGATATTGGAGTAAGCCTGTCCAGCCAGGCAATCGCTTCCTACCAGTGGCTCACCCTGGTTTGTAGAGATAACGATATGCTCATCATCCGGAACTGCGCCAAGCAGCGGAATTGCAAGGATATCACATACATCTTCTACAGACATCATATCGCCGCGTTTTACCATGTCCATACGCAGACGGTTTACGATCAGTTCTGTTTTCTGAAGCTCATTTGCCTCAAGAAGTCCGATGATACGGTCAGCATCACGGATTGCGGATACTTCAGGAGTCGTTACAACAATCGCTCTGTCAGCACCTGCGATGGCATTTTTAAATCCCTGCTCGATACCAGCCGGGCAATCAAGAAGGATGTAATCAAACTCCTCACGCAGCTCGTCTGTCAGCTTTTTCATCTGCTCCGGAGTAACGGATGTCTTGTCTCTCGTCTGTGCAGACGGGAGCAGGTATAATTCCGGATATTTTTTATCTTTGATCAGCGCCTGTTTGATCTTGCAGTTTCCTTCTACAACATCTACCAGATTGTATACGATACGGTTCTCGAGTCCCATAACCACATCCAGGTTACGAAGTCCGATATCGGTATCAATCAGTACGACTTTTTTGTTCAGCTGGGCAAGTCCTGTACCCACATTTGCAGTAGTGGTTGTCTTACCAACACCACCTTTTCCTGATGTAATAACAATTACTTCACTCATTGCATCCAGTCCTCCATACTTTTACTTGGTGTAATCCATCAAACTTCCACGGGTGATCGGCTCTATGTAAATATTTCCGCCTTTCGCTACAGCGATCTGTGCTTCTGCCGACACCGGATTTTTTTCTTTGCGGCGCAGTCTGCGCGGTTTCATCTTCTTGTTATCCGGGCTCTTGGCCAGGATGTCACCGATCTGAATCTGGATCGGGTCCATCTCAAGCGCCACGATAAAACAGTTGCTGTCTCCGGCTGCTCCCGCATACGCATTGCCTTTCAGAGCGCCAAGCACTACGATATTGCCCTGTGAGATAATTTTGGCTCCCGGGTTGACATCACCGACGATCACCACACTGGACACACTCTCCAGCACCTGTCCGGAACGAAGTGTTCCACGGTAAAACTCGCCTTCTCTTCCAGCCACGGAATCATAGTAAGCATCGATCTGCTGCTTTACCATGTCCGCATGGGACTCATCATTATCCACAATACAGATGATCGATATACTTGTATTCTCTGTAATGGTCTCTATAATCTGGTACTCTTCTTCCTGTGTCAGTGCACGTCCCTCAAATGAAATTGCCATTTTTGCATCCTTGAAAAACTTCTCAGATTCCTGAAATTTCTCTTTGATAGCAACCAGCAGTTCCTGAAACGGCATGTTTTTGTCCAGGATCAGATTAATTCCATATTTGTTACTTTTTATGACTACTGCTTGTGACATGTATTTCCTCCAAATTTATAGAAATGGCATTTTGATACGCCATTATTTAATTATACCGAATCTGGGTAAATATGCAATGGTTTTCGTCGAAATAAATTCATTACAGTTCACACGCGCCATTCGCAAAAGAGCTCGCTTGCGAACGATACTTCTTGAACTTGCTTCAAGAAGGCTAAAATTACTGCTTTTGCTCATAAAAAGGCTCTCCTTTCATCATTATGTATCCAGGTAATTCCTCATGCAAGCATGATCATTCCCTGAATACATGTGATGAGTCAACTGTAACATAAATTCTGTAATTTTGGGGCATTCTATGAAAAAGGAGTTTTTATGTATTACACATTACATGAACGATTGAGAAAAATAAATACATTGACTTTGGACAGTCCCGCCTGCATCGAAACAGTACTGACTTTATCCCCCACACAATGGGATGAGCAAAAAGAATCCCTGCATTTTCCATCCTATGCCGGTCTGGAAAACACGATCATCCGAAGCTGCAAGGCAGAAATTTATCCACGCTACATCTCCGGCAGTCTGTGCATTCCCGACCGGAAACGGCTGCTGGAAACACCGCTCTGCTTTACCTTTTATATGAATGAATTTTATATTGTATTTGTATCGGATGATTCCGTACCTGACCGCGTCATTGAGTCAATGATTCACCGCTACGAAAGCCAGAGAATGTCACCGGAACTGTTTTTGTATGGTTTTTTCTCCGAATTTCTGACCGATGATATGGAACTTTTAGAATCCTATGAGCGCAAATTATTTTTGCTGGAAGACAATGCCATGCGGGGCAATATCCACGACCTGATGCCCCGGTTATTAAAAAACAGGCGGGAGTTAACCCGCCTGCGCAATTATTATGAACAGATTGACGATATGGCCGGACAGGTGCAGGGCAATGTCCGAAACTATTTTGATCCGGAACGTCTGCAGCTGCTTCAGCTCATTGGAGACCGGGCCTGCCGCCTTCAGCAGGTGGCGCAGCAATCTATCGATTACTGCCAGACCCTGCGGGATTTTGAACAGGCACAGTCCGATCATAAACAAAATAAAACCATGCAGTTAATGACGGTTCTGACTTCTGTCTTTTTCCCGCTCACCGTTATCACCGGCTGGTATGGCATGAATTTTTCACACATGCCGGAGCTGGAAGCCCGCTTTGGCTATCCGCTGATCATTGGCATCAGTCTCGGCGTGATTGCCGTGGAGTTCTGGATTTTAAAAAAACGTAAGATTATTTAATCCACCCCCTGCTCTTTCAGTTTTTCATACAGAACCGTTCTTGAAATCCCCAGCAGTTTTGCAGCCTGCTGTTTATTTCCATGTGTTTTTTCCAAAACCTCCTGAATCACATTTTTCTCAAACTCTGCACGCAGCAGACGCAGATCATAGGTGTTCTTCGGTGCAGATGCATAACGGTTTACCATATTTTTTATTGATTCCGAATGAATAAAATCCTTCTGCGTCAAGATCGGAGATGTTGCATTGTTCATGGCAACTTCCACATAATTTTGCAATTCTCTGATATTACCCGGCCAGTCGTAACGCATCAGATACTCCAATGCCGCCGGTTCGATTCCCTGTACAAATGTTCCCATCTCCAAATTCAGCTTGTTGATCATATTTCCCACTAACAGAGGAATATCCTGCTTGTGCGTCCGCAATGCCGGTGCCTGAATCCGAATTACATTTAATCGAAAATACAGGTCCATTCGAAACTCGCCTTTTTCCACCAGATCCAGCAGTGATTTATTTGTCGCGGCTATGACTCTGATATCAATCGGCACACTGTCCGCACTTCCCACAGGCGTTACTTCATGTTCCTGCAGCACTCGTAAAAATTTTGGCTGCATTGTCACCGGAAGCAAATTCACTTCATCTAAAAAAATAGAACCATGATTTGCCACCAGAAAACGCCCTTTTTTTCCATCTTTTAATGCTCCCGTAAAAGCACCTGAAGTATAACCAAAAAACTCCGATTCCATTAAGTCTTCCGGAATCGCAGAACAGTTCACTCGCACAAATTCAGACGTTGCCCGAGTACTTAGTGTATGAATAGAATGGGCAATCAGTTCTTTTCCCGTTCCGGTCTCTCCCTCGATCAGCACCGTGGAAGAAGATGTTGCTGCCTGACGGATCTGATTTTTCAGATGCAAGATCTCAGGACTCTCTCCAATAATATTTTCCAGAGAATACTTCGCTCCATGCTCTCTGCTCAATCGCTTCTGATAATATTCAACTTTTTCCGATAGCGCTTTCAGCTGACTTTCCAACTGTCTTGCCTCGCGCGTTCCATGTACAATTGTATATAGAAAGCATCCAATCACTTTCTTATCTGTCGAAAATCTCGGAACATAATTCGTGAACAGTGTAACATCATTTACCACCACCGGATGTCCTAATACCGGCTGTCCGGTCTCATATACCTGATGTGCCAGCGTATCTGGTACCATCTCTTCCACGCGACGCCTCAAGACCTGTTCCTCTGTGCAATGCATCATACAACACCAGTTTTCACTGACATATGTATAACGCGCATCTTCATCCAGAATTGCAAAGGAATTTAATCCACTTATAAATTCCTTTGCGTCTTTCAGAGATATTTGTCCCATAACCCCACCTCTTTCTTTAGAATTATTTTATCATATTTGTGTAATTTATTCAACTTTTCTTGTTTTTTATCAACTATTCTATTCATTTTGCATAATTTATGTAAGTTTTTACTTACATGTATAGAAAAACTTACATGCCAGTAAATACATCAGAATCAACCATTCTCATTCAGGAAAGTGATTTATGTGCGGAAAAACTTACAGTGGAAATTCTCCGAAGTCGCTAAAACAGCAGCTTTATGTTCTGGCATGCATTTTGCTCATATTATGGTGTAACAAAAACATGGGCTTTAGGTCTATAAAGTGTTAGGAGGTTTTAGGTATGAAAATCAAAAAAATCGTAGACATCAGTATGGTTCTGGAAGAAGATCTGCCGAGTGATCCGGAAGTTCAGATTCCGCACATTCAGAGAAGAGACCATAAAGATACTGCACCGGAGATGGGAAATTATTTTCCGGGTGCAACCATCGATGATCTGCCGGAAGGAAATGGATGGGCTATTGACTTTGTTCAGATGTGCACACACTCAGGCACACATCTGGATGCACCATGGCATTACTATCCAACGATGAATAATGGGGAAAAAGCATGGACCATTGATGAAGTTCCATTAGACTGGTGTATCGGAAACGGTGTCAAAGTAGATATGAGAGATAAACCGGATGGTTATAGAATCATGCCGGAAGATTTTGAAGAATACTTTAAAAAGATTAATTATGAGCTTCAGCCAGGCGATATTGTTTTATTAAACACTGGCGCAGACAAACGCTGGGGCAAAAAAGAATATCTGGTTGCCGGCTGTGGTGTCAGCAAAGCAGCAACATTATGGCTGCTCGACAAAGGTGTGCATGTCTGTGGTACAGATGGCTGGAGCTGGGATGTTCCGCTTCCATATGAGGCAAAAATGTTCCAGGAGACAGGCGATGCATCTGTTCTCTGGGAGGGTCATCGCGCCGGTGCTGAAAAAGCATACTGCCACATTGAAAAACTGACCAATTTGGAAGCACTTCCACTGACCGGATATACCGTATGTGCATTTCCGATTAAAGTCAAAGGGGCCAGCGCAGGCTGGAGCCGCGTGGTTGCTATTTTTGAAGAATAGCAGTTTATGCATAAGAGTTTTTACCTGACAGAATGTATCAGACATTTCTGTCATATGAAATAATTCGCTGATACGAAAGGAGAAGCATATGGCTACTCAAAATATAGTATTCTTAATTATATTTATTATCTTTTTAGCATTTTTATTCATATCCAGTTTTGTAGCAAAAAACTGGGTAAAAGAAACCGATGATTATGTACTTGCCGGTCGCCAGATTTCCACCGGAATGAACATCTTTGGTGTTATTGCTATCGGATTTGCCGGAACTACCATGGCTCTGGCTCCTGGATTTGCTATCCAGTTTGGTTTTAAAGGTTCCTTCCTGTGGAGTGCGATCTACAGTTTCTGCGGACTTGCATTTTACGGCTTACTTTATTCTAACTTTGTTCGCCGCTGTGGTGCTCAGACACTTCCGGAGTTTTTGGAAATGCGTTATGACGGAAAAACACGTTCCGTTATCGCAATTACCTCTGTTGTAGGTATGCTCGGTATCATGGCAAACAACATTGTATCCGCCATCACAAATATCTGTGCATACACAGGCTGGAATAAAGTTGTTGTTACTGCTGTTATTTTCGCAGTTATCATTGCTTTTACATACATTTCAGGTATGTGGGCTATTTCCATGACTGACCTGGTACAGGTTATCATGGGTATTATCATCGTTCCGCTTGTTATGGTACTTGTTATCAAACAGTATGGTCCGCTCAGCGGTCTCGCAAGTGCATGGCCAAATGGCAACCCGATGGGTGAAGGTTTCATGGGAACCATCCCGAACGCAGGACTGACTTATCCGTCCGTTATTAACTTTGTAATTCTGTTTGCATCCGCTCTGGTTTGGGGTAACAACTACTACTGGATGAAAATTGCAAACTGCCGTTCTGAAAAAGTTGCACGTAAATCTTTCGTATGGTCTGCATTTTTACTGTTGATTATCTTCTGTGTACCGCTTGGTATCGTTGGTCTGTACGCAGGTGCTTTCCATCCGGAAGTATTTACATTTAATGGCGGTACTGTAATGCCGACAGGTGCTTACGGATTTATCGCTTCCACCTTGATTCCGTTATTCGGTTCACTGGCCGTTATCGGTGCTGTAGCAGCTTCTGTTTCTACATCCGCTACTTCCGCACTTGGTGCTTCTGCCGTTATGACACGTGATATTTATCAGCGTCTCATTGACAAGAGCGGAGATCCAAAAAAGAGACTTCGTGCTTCCAAATGGATCCTCATCATTGTTGGTGCTGTAACATTTATCCTCTGTCAGTTCCCGGGTGGTCCTACTTACCTGTTTGCATTTGCAAACTGCTGGCTCGTTCCACCATCTGTATTATTATTACTTGGTATGGTTTGGAAAAAATTCAACTCTACCGGTGCTTTCTGGGGTGCATTATGCGGAATGGTTGTCATGGCAGTATTTGAATTACTGGAATTAACCGGTGTATTCGTTGTCGGCAGTTACATTTACCTTGCTACTCTTGGTCTGATCGTATCCTTTGTGGCAGCTATCATTGCCAGCCTGTTCGGCAAACCGAAATACTTTGGTGAGTCTGACTGGGAACTTGTTCCAAACGATCACAACCGTGAAGATATTACCTTAAACGATACTGATAAAGAAGCACTCCGTCTGATCTGTGTCGGTCACAAATACATGGCAGATATCACTGACTACATGGGACTTGACTCCAAAGTTACCGATGCAGCAATCGAGCATCTGGATCGTGGTGGTTATATTCAGAGAGCTGGTCTGTCCATGTCCAAACTGTATACTTTCTCTGCTACAGATAAAGGCCGTGCAATGATCGGTCTCTCTGGAAATGATGCAAAACTCGCTTCCGCCGGTTTAACACCGGATTATGTAGAGTTCCTGAAACTGGTAAAAACCGGTGATGCTCACAAACAGAACGAATGGATCGCAAAAAAGAAAATCCGTTCCATGCAGATGGCTGCTATCTCCTCTCACCTTACCCGTGAGGGATATATCAAAGAAAAAGGCTTAATGCGACGTAAATATGAGATTACAGAAAAAGGTCTTGCGGCAGCAAAATAATAACTGAAACTAATAACTGAAATGCCGCCACCTACATAAAGTCTGAATGATTCCGAACACCGATATCTTCTGGTTGTTCGGAATCGTTCTCAAAGGGGAAAATAATTTATGAATACAGAGAAAAAAATTCCAAGAGATGCCGTTATTGTTGCCGCAGGCCGTTCTGCCATGGCAAAAGCATTCAAGGGTTCCTTTGCAGAAACTCATCCAATTGAATATGGTGCACAGGTCTTAAAAGGTGTTCTGGCCAAACTGGACCATTTTGATCCTGCACTGATCGATGACGTCATCGTCGGCTGTGCCTTTCCGGAAAAGAGAATGGGATACAATGCCGCAAAACTGATCGTCCAGCGTGCAGGGCTTCCCGATTCCGTCTGCGCACAGACCATCAATCGTTTCTGTTCTTCCGGTCTGCAGAGTATCGCCACCGCTGCCAATGCCATCAAAGCCGGCGATATGGATATCATTGTAGCAGGTGGCTGTGAACAGATGACAGGCATGAATATGGTCGATCCCGATATCGAAATTGACGAAAAATTGATGGAAGAAAATCCTGATGCCTATATCATCATGGGCGAAACCGCTGAACTTGTCGCTGAAAAATATAATATTTCCCGCAAAGATATGGAAGAAATGGCTGTCCGAAGCCATAAACTGGCGGCTCAAGCACAGGCGGCCGGAAAATTTGATAAAGAAATCATTCCTGTCACCACTACTTTCCAGGGCAAAGAGATTACTGTCACAAAAGATGAGGGCATCCGCCCGGGAACCAGCATGGAAAGTCTGGCTACTTTAAAACCATGCTTCCGTGAAAACGGTCGCGTCACTGCAGCTACTTCTTCTCAGATGACAGACGGAACTGGTTTTGTCGTAATGATGGCAAGAGAAATTGCTGAAAAATTAGGTTATACACCAATCGCTCGGTTCGTATCTTTTGCCGTGGATGGAGTTCCTGCAAATGTCATGGGAATCGGTCCGATCGTTGCTGTTCCAAAAGCACTGAAAAAAGCAAACCTGACAATGGATGACATCAGCGTCATTGAACTAAATGAAGCCTTTGCCTCTCAGGCACTCGCATGTATCAAAACATTGAATATTCCAATGGAAAAAGTGAATCCAAATGGTGGTGCCATGGCCCTCGGTCATCCATTGGGTGCAACCGGTGCTTTCCTTACCTGTAAAGTACTCTCAGAATTAAAACGACGAAACGAAAAATACGGCATGGTAACCATGTGTATCGGTGGTGGAATGGGTGCAGCCGGTATCTTTGAAATGGAGTCCTGATATCATGACCTTTCAACAACTATATGCACAAAAACGCATGTCTCCGGAAAAAATTTCAACACTGATTTCTCCCGGATGGAATGGTTTTCTGGATGCCCCTCTAAGTCAGCCTTATCGTCTGATTCAACTGATAGAACAACGTGCAAAAGAAGGGAACATCCAGAATCTGACACTAAATACGTTATTGGATGCCTATCCATATGAATGTTATCAGAAATCGTGCGCTTCTTCTATCCATGGAATATCATGGTTTTCCGGTATCTCTGCACGCAAAGGTATCGCACAGGGATATGGCGACATTGCTCCCTGTAATTACCATGAAGTGCCGGGACTGATCGAGCAGTACGAAAAAATAGATTTTTGGTGTACCCGGGTAAGCCCAATGGATGAAAACGGATATTTTTCCACCTGTAACGGCTCTCTGGGTGAAATTCTGGGAAAAAAATCTTCTCATATTTTTCTGGAAGTCAACCATAACCTTCCGCATCCCTGCGGTACACCCAAAATCCATATTTCAGAAGTCACTGCGCTTTATGAAAATGATGATCCGATTCCGGCTATGAAACACGGAAAAATGGACGATATAAGCGCAACCATCGGTAATCTGATTGCAGAAGAAATACCAAATGGTGCTACAATTCAATTTGGTATCGGTGCAATCCCTGATGCCGTCGGAAGTGCCCTGATGGGAAAAAAACACCTTGGGATACACTCTGAACTGCTGACTGACAGCATGATTGAACTTATAAAAGCCGGTGTAGTTGACAACTCCCTCAAGCCGTTGAACACCGGAAAAACTGTTGCTACTTTTATGATGGGATCTGCTCCTATGTATGATTTTGTCAATGACAACCCAGATATTTTGTTATTGCCTGTCACACAGGTCAACGATCCGCACATTATCGCACAACATCCGAATATGATCAGCGTCAATGCTGCTCTGGAAGTCGATTTTTATGGTCAGGTCTGCGCCGAATCTATCGGCACCACCCATATTTCCGGCAGTGGTGGACAAGTTGATTTTGTAAAAGGTGCCACCGCATCAAAAGGTGGAAAAAGTTTTATCGCTTTTCATTCAACAGCACAAAACGGAACTGTCAGCCGGATCCGTCCGACACTGACAGATGGATCAATTGTAACCACATCCAAGAACGATGTCGACTATATCGTAACAGAATATGGAATTGCAAAGCTGCGTGGAAAGACAATCCGTCAGCGCATTCAGGCTCTGATTTCTATTGCACATCCAAAATTCCGGGAAGAATTGACATTTGAAGCAAAAAAAAGGCTTCTGATGTAACTTTACTATTTGCTCATAATCAGATAGTTCCTTCTGTCTGATTATGATATAGATTAACTCACATCTGTACATAGAATTATATCCATCTTTTCTATGAACAGGAAAAACTGCCGCACTTCGAATCATGCGGCAGTTTTTCATTTTACCTTATTGGTAAGCTGTTTTTTCTTTTCTGATTTTTCCACTATTTCGATTTTTTATAAAATCAACCAACGGTCTGTTGCTTCTGATAGCTGCCAGTATTTCATAATTTCTTATAAGTTGTTAATGATCAGCACGATTCCAGACAGAATCAACAGTACAATAACAATTTTCTTAATAACTTTTTCATTCAAAACGGAACTGCTCTTCATTCCAAGAAATACAGCTGCCAGCATAAACGGAATCAGAATCACAACCTGTTTGAGCACTGCAAGCGTCAGAATTCCTGTCGCTGCGTACAAAATAATGCGAATGGTATTTTCCACCACAAATACCACACAGATATTTGCCTTGAATTCATGACTGTTTTCCGCCACACGGCTCACATATGCTGCCAGCAATGCACCTACACCATACAAACCGCAGAGCAGACCGGAAATAATTCCGATCAATACCAGCACAATTTTACAACCGCCGGACTTTCTGTTGCTTTTCAGTCCTCGAAACAGCATTTCCACACCAATGACGATAACTGCAATGCCGAAAATCACTTTCAAAAGTCCTGCATCTGTGTGTTTCAGCAAAAAGATTCCCGGAATGCTGCCCGCCACAACCAAAACGGTCAGTGGAAGCCAGATTTTCCAGTTCAGCGATTTCCGCTCTTTCCAGACCAGAATAATATTGCTTGGATATCCCAACACCACCTCCAATGGAGATATGTTAATGTTATTTGCCGTGTAGCTCAGAATCCCGTTAAAAATCAGGGTATTCGCAAAGCCGCACAGCCCCTTGATAAAAAATGCGACCAGTGTCGCAACGATAAACCAGATCATAAGTTTTCTTTTCCTTATTATTTACATGTATGATTTTGTAATGACCTTTGCTTTATACCGGATTTTTGCAAAATGTTACAGACTCTTATTTTTATTGTGTATAAAGAACTGAATGAGACAACCGATTGTAAACACGGGCAATTTTCTATCTACCGTTTTACACCTTACATTTAAGTTCTAAAAACCGTACAGGAAATGCGCCACCCCATCATTTTCGCAACGGCCACAGACCGTATCCGCAGCCGCCTTACAGTTTTCCGTTGCATTGTCCATAGCCACACCAATTCCTGCAAACTTCAGCATTTCCGCATCATTGTCCCCATCACCAAAGGCAACGGTTTCTTCCGGTGTAATGCCAAGCAGATTCAAAACATAAGCAAGACCAGTTGCTTTTCCGGAATTTTTATGTGAGATTTCTAAGCGATAAGATACCGCTGATGTAGTGTATACTGCTTTGGTAATGCGCAGAATCTGTTCTTCAATTTTTTTATAAAGCACTGGATCAGCTGCCACAATATCTAAACTGTCCAGTTCATTTTCATGTTTTGACATAAACGCAATGATATCATCCACCGGCTTCCGGGTACTCTGCACATATGCCACATTCCCCTGCGGCACACCGAAGGCATTTGGATTTTTCACATAATCACATCCACCATAAGCTACGCCATCCACAAAAGCTTCATAAGCAATCTGGCCATTCTGAAAATAAGGTGCAAATGCATCCAACATACTATGTAAATCCGTTGATTCAATAGCTACTCCATGAATCCGCTCTCCAGTTTTCTTATTGTAGATTGCCGCTCCATTGGAAGTCACTGCGTATGAAATCCCCTCAATCTGACCAATACTTTCCGGAAATGTTGCAAACGCACGGCCGCTCACCGGTACAATTTCTATCCCATCTGCAATGGCCCGCTCGATTGCTGTCCGTGTAGCATCTGACATTGTCCCATCGGAATTGATCACTGTATGATCCAGATCAAAAGCAATGCATTTTATATTTTTTCCTGCTAAGTTCATTGTATTTTCTCTCTTTTCACCTATTGTTTTGTAGTTTTATTTTTTTCGGATCAGGCAGCGTTTTTATCTCTGCAATTTCACTGCTTTCCCAAAAATATAATATACATTCAAACCATACATATTACTCATATGAGCAATATTAACGAATCGTTAATACTCTTATCTAGCAGTATACCCCATTTGGAAAATCTGCGTCAATATTCTGTCATTTACAAGCGCAATTTATCTACCGTTACAGTTCACTCATCACATGTATTCAGTAAATAATCATGCCGTTGAATTCCTTATTCCAATTATATTTCATTGACTTTGATACATTGTCAGCTCAATGCTTTCAGCAATCTGACATTGCTAAATTAATTTTATGCCCTAACCCGGATCAGTTCCATCCCCCGGCTGTCCCGATGGGGCATTGCTATCTGATTGTCCGTTCTGGTCTGGCATCTGTCCATTCTGCATTCCTCCCGGCTGTCCGCTCTGACTCTGTCCGTTACTGTATACCAGGCTTGACAGGGTTACTTCTGTCGCTGTCTCACCTGTATTTAATGTATATGTTGCTCCTTCTTCCAAATCCGCGCAGCTGATGACTACGGAGTTGTACTCTCTGGAAGGTGTAAAGCTGATCAGTTCCTTTCCATCCGCATCTGTCAGCGTGATCTCACCACTCTGGATATCACGCAAATTAATCAGCATGCATCCCTGACTGGAATCAGCCCCGAAATTTTGTGCCATGCCGCTCATTCCTGCCGCTACAACCGTTCCTCCGGTGATTGTTGCCGTTCCATTATAATCCAATGCGCTGTTTCCACCATTGGCTGATCCTGTCACCAGAATCGTGCCGCCACTGACATCCAGATCACCGTTACTGTCAATTCCGTCACCGGTTGCGTCAATGTTAATCTCACCACCAGATATATTGATGCAGGCATCTTCATCTGCGGAAAACACATCTCCGCCACCCGGTCCGTTACTGTTGCTGCTGTCGTTTCCACCAGCTGCGTTCAGTCCGTCATCGCTGGCTGTAATATCAATCACACCGCCGGAAATATCTATCGTCTGTCCTTCCAGTCCTTCATAACACTGGCTGATAGTGATGGTTCCATCATCCAACTGAACCGCATAAGAAGCTGAAATCCCATCACCATCAGCATTCAACGTAAAACTTCCGTTTGCCACATATACAAAACCTTTTGTTTCGTCATCCGCATTTTCGCTGTGGATCGCATCTCCACCGGAAGTAATGTCAAAGGTTCCGTCTGCAATGCGGACACTGTCTTTACCGGAAAGTCCCTGTTTTTCTGCTGAAATATTATAAGTTCCTCCTGTCACTACCAGATCATCCTTGCATACAATACCGTGTGCTGCGGATGTCACAGTTAACGTTCCTGTTCCGTTGATAGTCAGGTCACCTTTTGCAAAAATCGCGCCATCAATATTGCTGTCATCTTCTGTGGTAGTTCCATTAGAAACAACCGCATTTTCACTGCCCTCTGCCAGCATCAAAAATACCTTATCTGCCTCTCTGACATACACTGCTGCGCCGCTCTCATTTGTAATGGATACATTGTCAAATACAAGCTGCACTTTTTCGGAATCTTCCACATCAACCACAATACTTCCATTGCTCAAAGTACCACTGATGAGGTATGTTCCTTCACTTGTAATTGTTACCGTCTGCCCGTCAATGGTCACTGCATCACTGTCACAGCTGCTGTTTTCATCCTCCAGCGTGATCGCTGTGCACTCTGACTCATCATAGGACGCATCCAGATCCCGTTTCGTAAACATGTCACTTGTATCCAGTAAACTTATCTTTCTCTGCGTACTATCCGCAGAATCTCCACTTTCTGCCTCTGCACTGAACTGTGTATTTGATGTATTGGTACCGCAGCCGGCCATAATACTGGAAAGAGCCATCGTACCGATCAGCATTGCGATCATGATTCCTCTTTTTTTCATTTTTTCCTCCCGCGCTTATGCGCACACTCTATTTTCTGATTACACCTGAATATTCAACTCAATATGAATCAAATATACCAAGTAATATTTCTATAATAACTGATTACCGACTTCCTGATTGGTCATCATAATTTCCAGATTTCCATTGCGGCAGCGCAGTTCATCAATAAACTCTTTTTCCTTTGCAGGATCTTTTAACTTCACTTCATAGGTCAGTTTAAACAGGCTTCCCATATTGGTTGTTTTTACCTTTACAAGGTTATTTTTCTCTGTGTACTGTTCCATCAGATCATCAAACACCTGAGTGTAATCCAAATCTTCCGGAATCGTGATGATCAGCTGTTTTTCGCTGATCTGGCATCTGTCCCAAAGGTTCATATGTACATAAGCCACCATGATCAGTGACAGTACCAAGGTAAAAACGGCTGCATAACCAAGATATCCCATTCCTGTGATCAGTCCGGTTCCCATTGCGATAAAAATTGCTCCGATGTCTTTGGCACTTCCCGGAACGCTTCGAAAACGAACCAGACTAAATGCTCCTGCCACAGCCACACCTGCACCGACATTTCCGTTTACCATCATGATGACCACGCATACTACAGCAGGTAAAATAGCAAGTGTCCGGACGAAACTTCCGTTATGCCTCGTTTTATAACTGTAGGCGCATGCCAGAATAATGCCGAGCCCCAAAGACACTCCGATGCATAATAAAAACTGACTCACCGGAATAACCGATGTGGTTGAGCTGTCAAAAATTCCCTGAAAAAATGTGTTTATCATATCTGTTTTTCTCCTTTACTATCTCCTAACAATGCATACTGATTCTTCTACTCTGTCCCGCTTCCATTAATAAAGTCTTGTAGGCGGTTCCATACTTCGAAAATGAGGTGCGGTAAATGTGATGTTCGGTTAAAAAGTGGTTTAACCACAGCGGCATTGCATGACCGATCTTAATCTCCGTCAGCACCTGTCCCGGCTGTAACAATTCTCTGCCGTAAACCGGACTGGTTAATGCCAGATCGTCGGTTCGCCATAAAATATGCTGGTCGAAGGTAATACGGAGTTCGTGATCGTCTTTGCCATAAAAAGCTTCCCTTTCATAGGAAAGATACATCGCCGGCTGGATTTCCTGGTATAAACTCAGTGCATAATCCAGTTCCGAGCAGATCTGACTATGGGGGATCACATCTGCCCGCTGACACAGATACTGCATCGCATCCTCGTAGCTTGCGCTGATTCTGCGTTTGTACACGACCTTTTTATATTTTTTCTTTAACTCGATAAAGGCGTTTGTTTCCGGTGTGGCCTGACCGTAGGTACGAAGCCGAATTTTTTCTTTGTAAACGTGATTTTCTATGGAACGCCGGATCAAAAGATACTGCGGTGTATCAAAATACAAGTTGCAAATGGTGCTTCTGCCAAAAGCATCTGCGATCATGTATTGCTTCATAACTTCCTTTAACTCAGATTGCTGTCCTAAAGTCAACATGTATTTATATTCATATCGTTTAAAAATTTTTTGTGCTTCCATTTGGTTTTGCCCTCCTTTTACAGAGAGTTTACAAAGAGAACCTTAATTGAACTTTAAAACTTTTATATTTTTGAAGTTTTAATTTCTTTTGTGGCCAGGCTGTGAATATATAAAAAGAGAGCAGGCTATTTTGTTCCGGCGGCTAACAATCGCCTGCCAGAAAAAAATAGTCTGCTCTCTTCAATTTACGTTATATAACACATTTAATCGTTTTAACTACATCATATAATTGTAATGCGGACATATTCTTCTCAGAATCACTGCACATCTACACTTCGTTCCGGTCGCGCAAAACCATTGTCTCCCAGACAATGTGCGCCCTCGCGGAGCATTTATCTCAGTCGGAGATTGTACTCCCACTAAGATAGACTTGTTATTACTCACCTTGCAGAAGTGGGAGTCTTCTCGACTGAGATAAATTCGTTTTCAGAAAGCGCCACATACGGATTACCCGATTTTTTCTTTATTCCAAATAATATTTCATTATTCGTTTTTGCTTCTATCATGTTCTTCATTTAATATTTCCGCCAGTTTATGTATCGAATTTGACAATGTCTCATAACAGATTCCGTAAGTTACCAACTCTGCCCCATACGGATCCAGAATTTCCAGTTCATCCCCGGTCAGGTCTGTCAGTACTTCCACATTCTGTGCGCCTTTCATCTCCAGCACTTTTTCCTTTGAAGTCTGATCAAAGGTAAGAATCAGCGTCGTTTCCCCAAAATCCGTTGATTCCAGCTGACTGGATGTATAATTTTCCAATGTAATACCGTTGCTGATCATAACTGCTTCCGCTTTCTGATTCAACGGTTCCGGAAAGAGTACCACAAATCCCCTTGCCAGTATCTCCACCGGGAAATTTAACGTTTCCCGCTGCAAAATGGCTGCGGCCATGGGTTCCCGGCAGATCGCACGTTTCCCCACAAAGATTATCTTCTCTATATTTTCCAAATTTTCACCTCATTATTAATTTCAGCAAATACTCATAGCCAATGTATACTGCTCATTTTAATCAATAGCTGTTACACAGCTTTATCAGAAACCTGTCAGACTTCGATCACTTGATGTCCTGCTGCCTTTAGCAGACGGTTCATAATTGCATGCCCGATCCGCGGTGTAGCAAAACTCTCGGAAAAGATCACATCCACATCCCGCTCATCAAAATCACGCAGAATCGCATACAGATGCTGGGCAATACCGTCCTCGTCCTGACGGCTTCCGGTACTTTCAATCACATCTCCAAAATAGCGGGCACGAGTCTCATCGGTGCAGATGATACCGACTTTCTCTCCTTTTTGATGATGCTCCCGGGTCAATTCATTGATGCGCTGTACAACGGCATCCGCCTCACCGGATACGATAGTCAGATTTGCCTTCGGCGCATAGTGTCTGTACTTCATGCCCGGTGCTTTCGGGTGTACATTTGGATCTGCACTGGTAAATCCAGGATCGTCCCGTACTTCCCCGATCACTTCTGAAAGCATATCTTTTGTAATATAACCCGGGCGCAGAATCATTGGAACTTCTTCACTCAGATCAATAATGGTCGATTCAATGCCGATTCCCACAGCGCCGCCATCCAGGATCATCGGAATTTTTCCTTTCAGATCCTCATACACATGCTCTGCAAGTGTCGGGCTTGGTCTGCCTGAAGTATTTGCACTCGGTGCCGCAATATAACCACAGCTTTCACGGATCAATGCCAGTGCCGTCGGGTGCGATGGCATGCGGACAGCCACCGTATCCAGCCCGCCGGTTGTCTCATAAGGAACCGCATCACTCTTGCGAAAGATCATCGTTAATGGTCCCGGCCAGAATGCATCTGCCAGTGCTTTTGCCTGCGGTGGAATATCCGCAGTGATTTTATCCAATGCTTCAAAATCAGCAATATGTACAATCAGTGGATTGTCAGACGGACGCCCTTTTGCTGCATAAATTCGTTTCGCCCCTTCCGGCAGTAACGCGTCTGCTCCCAGTCCATAAACTGTCTCTGTCGGAAAGCCAACCAGTCCGCCTTCACGGATAATTTCGGCAGCTTCCCGTATAATACTCATATCCGGATGCATGGCATCCACTTTTTTTACCTGTGTAATAATTGTCTTTTTTTCATCTAAAATATTCGTATTCATGCAAAACAGTATACCACAAAAGATTTTACTTGTCAGCACCTGTCACCTGCGAGTATACTATAGTATATTTATGAAGAAAGAATGAGGGTTTTGAAATGAATATTACAAAAAGTTCTTTTGGAATCACCACTGACGGCGAAGAAGCATTTTTATATCGACTGGAAAATGCATCCGGCGCATATATCACTGTTACTAGCTTTGGTTGCCGCATTGTAAGCATCTGTGTGCCGGACAAAAATGGCGAATTACGGGATGTATGCCTTGGCTATGACACCCTTGCAGAGTATGAAAAAGATACCGCAAGTTTCGGTGCCGTTGTCGGCCGCCATGCAAATCGTATCGAAAAAGGTACCTTCACACTGAATGATAAAACTTATCATCTGGCCATCAACAACGGTCCAAACCACCTGCACGGCGGTATCCGCGGATTCCACTATTATAATTGGGATTCTGAGCAGGTTGGAAATTCCGTTCGTTTCACACGTATTTCCCCAGACGGAGAAGAAGGCTATCCTGGTACACTGACCATGAGTGTGACTTACTGCTGGAGTGAAGATAATGAGCTTTCCATCACTTATGATGCATCCAGCGATCAGGATACCGTATTCAACACAACAAACCATTCTTATTTCAATTTGAACGGCGAAGCTTCCGGTTCCGTGCTGGAGCATATTCTGATGATCAATGCTGAGCAGTATACCGAGACTGATCAGAACGATCTGACCACAGGTGTGATCGCTGACGTGGCAGGCACACCGTTTGACTTCCGCACGCCAAAGCCAATTGGACAGGATATTTTTGCAGAGCATCCGCAATTGAAATATTCTAAAACTTATGACCATAACTTTGTATTAAACGGAAGTGGGTTGAAAGAAGCTGCAACGTTATATGCCAAAGATTCAGGCATCCGCCTGACCTGCTTTACAGACCAGCCTGGCATGCAGCTTTATGTACCGGCTCAATCGCCTGCTGCGCATGGAAAAAATGGTGTTTCTTATCCAGCCTACGGCAGCGTATGCCTGGAGACACAGCATTTTCCGAATGCTACCAGCCATCCAGACTTCCCATCCGTTATTTTGAAAGTTGGAGATACATTTAAATCTAAAACCGTATTTCATTTTTCTGCAACATCACCGAAACGATAAGGAGTGATTTTTTATGTCGATGGAACAGTATCGTGCCGCCCAAAAAGCTGGCAAAAAAGAATTACAGACACTGGCTACACAGAAACTTCCCACTGAGATGCCTGCTTTGGATGCCATTCTGGAGCATACAGACATCAGCGGTGAGATTCCTCTTGGACTGGTAGACATTCCTACGGAACTGATTGTCGGCACAAAAACAATTGGGCGCACATCTTCTTTTGCGCCTAATTTTATGCCTATTCTCGGCGAAAATACTGAATTTGCCGCAAAATGGGCTGCTTTGTGCGACGCGCATCTCCGGGAAGGAATCCGTGATCCGATCGTCGCCTACGAATACATGAATCACTATTATGTACAGGAAGGTAACAAACGTGTCAGCGTACTGAAATTTTTTGACGCAATCAGTGTACCAGGTTATGTCACCCGCATCATCCCGGCCAGAGAAGATACCAAAGAAAGCCGTCTATACTACGAATTTCTGGAATTTTACAATGCTACCAGCATTAATTATCTGTTTTTCAGCAAAGAGGGCTCCTATCTGCATCTCGCCTATCATCTCGGGCACCGCCGTTATGAGCGTTGGAGCATGGATGACCGGATTATTTTCCGCTCCTGTTACAATCGCTTTGCAGATGCCTTTAAGGAACTCGGTGGCGATCGTCTGCATATGACGGTCGGAGACGCCATGCTGATTTATCTGGATTTGTTCGACTATGATCAGTTAAAAGATGAAACCCCTTCTGAGATCAAGGAAAACCTGAAAAAAATGTGGGCGGAATTTGAGCTAAAAAATGCCCAGGAGACACCTTCGGTAAAATTTGATCCATCGCCGGTGCAGAAAAAAAATATTCTGACCAAACTTCTAAGCGCTTCTGAGGAGGAACCAATCACCCGCATTGCGTTTATCAACCGCAAGACACCAGAGACCTCCAGCTGGACTTACGCGCACGAACTTGGCAGACTCTATCTGAAAGATGCCTTTCACGGTACCGTACAGTCAAAAGCCTATGATGACATCTCCGGAACAGATAATGCCATTGCTGCCATTGAGCAGGCTATTGCAGACGGATACGAAATGATTTTTACCACATCACCGGAATTTTTGAGTGCCAGCCTGCGAGCTGCTGTCAATCATCCGGAAGTAAAAATTTTAAACTGTTCACTGAATTCTTCCCACAAATACATCCGTACCTATTACGGCCGCATGTATGAGGCAAAATTCCTGATCGGCGTACTGGCCGGCATTATGACAGACACCAACAAAATTGGTTACATCGCAGATTATCCGATTTATGGTATGACCGCCAATATCAATGCATTTGCCCTTGGTGTCAAAATGGTAAATCCAAAGGCAAAAATCTATCTGGAATGGTCCACCTTAAAAGAAAATGAACATGTAGATCTTACTGCCAAACTGTATTCTGTTGGAGCAACTTATATTTCCCATCAGGATATGATCATTCCCCGGAAGATCACCCGCCAGTTCGGTCTGTTCCGTGTCAATGGTGAGACACCTGTGAACCTTGCATTTCCTGCATGGAACTGGGGTAAATATTATGAAAGAATTATTCGAAATGTCCAGAACGGCATCTGGAATACAGAAGAAAAATCAGATGCAAATAAAGCGTTGCATTACTGGTGGGGTATGTCCTCCGATGTAATTGACGTTGTCTGGTCCTCAGCAATTCCAGATGAAACACGACACCTGTTGGATACTTTAAGTAATGCTATACGCAATTATGAATTTAATCCTTTTGATGGCATTTTACATTCCCAGCAGGGACTTGTGTCCAAAGACGCTACCCACAGCCTTAGTCCACACGAAATTATTTCTATTGACTGGCTGACAGATAACATTGTCGGACGTATTCCTACCGCAGATGAACTCCGGGAAGATGCACAGAACGTTGTTCGACAGGAAGGTATCCGCAAGGAGGAACCAACACTATGAGAATCATGGCAATCTCCGATACAGAATCAACTGCATTGTGGGATCATTATAATAACAACAAGATCACAAACACAGATCTGATCCTCTCCTGTGGAGATTTAAATCCACAATACCTGTCTTTTCTCGTCAGCTGTACGAATCTGCCGCTGCTTTATGTTCACGGCAACCATGATGAGAAATATGACAAGACACCGCCGGAGGGCTGCATCTGCATTGATGACAAAATTTACGTGCATGAAGGTGTCCGTATCCTGGGTTTAGGAGGATGCATGCCATATAAGCCAGGAAAATACATGTATACGGAAAAAGAAATGAAACGACGCCTGTTGCATATCAAACACCAGTTGATTTTCTATCATGGATTTGATATCCTGCTGACTCATGCACCGGCGCAGGGACTGGGAGATGGGGAAGATCACGCTCACCAGGGATATGAAACGTTTGTAAAGCTTCTGGATAAATACCAGCCAAAGTATATGGTACACGGACATATGCATCTGCAGTACAGCGCATCCCTCAAGCGTACCATACAGTACAATAATACACAGATTATCAATGCATATGAAAAACATAGCTGGGATTATTAGGCCTTGCTTGTCTGTGTAAGGAACAAAATGGAAAAACTCCAATGCAGGCACGATGGATTTCCTATCTTCGCTGCGCCGCTTATCTCCGACCGCTCCCGCGAACTCACCAACAGCAAAAACAGCTGTTGGCTCAAACACACTCACGCGGTCGGGCTATGCTCGCTCCGATAACGGAAATCCGTCTACTGCCTCGCCTTGGAGTTTTTCCATCTTTGTTCCATTTACACGACGGCGCTGTGTGCTAACTTTTGTTAAATTTTATCCAATATATCAATTTCCTAAATATTCACAAATGCCTTTTTGTAATGCCTCTACCAGTTTTTCCTGATATGCTGCACTTATCAGTCGACTTTCTTCTTCCGGATTTGATAAAAATCCACATTCCACGATCACCGTTGGTGCGGCAGTATTCTTTAAAATATAATAACTGGTATTGGCTTTCGCCATCCGATGATTCTCCGGGTCTGCATTTTCAATCAGGCTTTTTTGCAATATTTCCGCAAGTTCTTTCCCCTCTTTTGATTCTGAATAATAAAATACCTGCGCGCCTTTGGCGGAACTGTCGGTATAACTGTTCTGATGAATACTGATCACCGCATCTGGCTGCTCGGAATCTATTTTTACCACCCGGTTTTTCATATCCGATGTTTTTTCATTTGCTACATTTACATCTGCCAGATTCCGGTCATCGGTTCTCGTCATAACCACCCGGATATTTTGTTTTTCCAGACTCTTTTTCAGTTTTAAGGCAATCGCCAGATTCACTTCCTTTTCTTTTGTCCCGGCCACCCCGATCTTGCCAGGATCGTTTCCACCATGCCCACTATCTATACAAATGCAGTACTTCGCTTTCTGCACGCTGCGGTTCATGACATCATACTGCGCTGCCCGAGACACACGTATGGCAGCAACTGCAAGACAAAATAATAATGCTGTAACACCGATTCTTTTTTTCACAAAAATACCCGAACACATATAATCTCACTTATAATGTATTCAGACACTCTCCTGGTATGACTATATTCAAGTCGAACGCTCGTGAGACAGTGCAAAAAAAGACGCTCATTTTTGAACGTCTTTTTCAGGAAACATGTTATTTTTCTAATTCATATATTCCACAATGGTATCCCAGATAGTATTTTTTTCATATCCGAGTTTCCAGAAAGATGCTCCAGCCAGATGATTGTCCTTCATCACATCCAGCTTTTCTCCAATGGATTTCTGATCCTCCACCCAGATCTTATACGTCTTGCCATCATACTCATACTCTGCATAATACTGACCACAATCATCCAACCACTGAAGCGCTACCTCATTTGCTGCCACGCGGGTATCTACTTCACTCATGCCGACAGCTTCGCTGCTGATGGTGTAACCACGCTCATTTGCTGCCTCATCGTCACTTGGATTAGATTCATTCACCGGTGTCAGCTCCCAGACTCTCGTGTAGAACGGGATTCCAAGAATCACCTGCTCAGCAGGTACTTCTTCCAGTGTATCGGCGATACCCTGTTTTACATATCCGATGGATGCCACGGATCCTTCATCGGATCCGTTGTAATGCTCATCATAAGCCATGACAACCACATAATCTGCAAATACAGCCTGTTCCGCACGATCATAGTAAGCGTTGTAAGATGCCGGTACATAATTGTCCACAGACAGCACCAGATCGTTATTTTCACACTTGATGGACAGTTCACGGATAAACTCCAGATAACCGTCCGCTGCCTCTGCCGGGAGCAGTTCAAAATCCAGATTGATTCCATCCAGATCATACTTGATTGCCTCGGCCACCAGGTTATTTACCAGATTGTCCCTGCTGGATGTCACACTGAACACACTGGTGTCATCCACATCCTGATTTTCCAGATTACTTACCAACCCCCAGACTTCCACACCCTGCTGATGGCAATAGGTCACGTACGCCTGGTTACACAGGGATGCAATGCCTCCCTGATCATCATTCAGATAAAACCATGTCGGAGAAATGACATTGACACCCTTGGTCTTGCCAAGTACATCCGCCACATTTGCATTTGCAGACTGGTTTGTCACCTGATGCCATGCCATGTTGATGGTTTTATCTTTACTGATATGAGAAAATACAGGTTCCGTAAAATTATGGTCATACAATACATCCTGATCTCCTCCAAGCGCTTTTGTCTTCACATAACCGATAAATCCATCCTGGCTGCATACCTTGCTCCAGGATCCTGCGGTGTCAAGCACTGTGACAAGATCTCCTTTTTTCACATCTGCCAGAATCGGACTTTTCACGCCGCCCTTTTCCCGGATTTCTGTTTTTTTCTTAATGCTCTGATAAGTCACCTCATCCCACTGGTCAGAAATAACCACGCGGTTTGGATCAGTATAATATTCATAATGAATGTCTGTATATTCTTTTACAAAACTCATGGACAGATACATCTCGCCGTCCCGCTGGATTGCAATGATATGGTCTGCTGTCTGTGCATCTTTTCCCAGGGTATAGGATGCGGTATCAACCGTAGTGTTGATCAGTCCATCCGGTGTCACATAACGCAAAACCTGCTCGGTGCTGTCCCAGTAAAAACGCTTGTTCAGATATTTATGTATGATCTGATAATTCACATACACTTCATCATCCTGCACAATGCCTTTCTGCTCCATCTGTTCATTATCAAATATGACAAACAACTCATCTTCCTGGCTCAGATTATAATAAGTTGTGTAATCTGCCCGCTCCTTTGATGATGAATATTTTTTCAAAAAAGTCGTCAATCCAGTGATCAATACGATCACAACGACCAATAAAACCACTCCCGCCACCAGAATGACTCTCTGTTTCCTTTGCCTCTGCTGCTGTCTTCCCTGCTTTTCTGAAGCCATTGTAAGCCTCCTTTGTCTCTTCTGTCGATGTATTTTACTGTCCTCAGTATACATGAAAAAAAAGGGCGATGCAACCTTTAGCCCCGCCCTTTTTTTGCAGGTAAGATTTCTGTTTTTCGGTATTTGAGAATCCCCTGTCAATACTATTTTTTTGTTATCTTGTCAAATCTGACCTCGGATAATGCACCCCGCTGGAATACATAATCCCTCATGTAATTATTGTCTTCCCGGACACACATGGCTTCTGATACCTCCGCCGAATTACTTGGAAGTCCTTCCAGCCAGATTGAAATCCCCTGTTTTTCATAATTTTGGAGTTCGATCAGAAGAGTCTGTCCGGATGATGCATAATAATTTTGCTGCATGTAAATACCTCTTCTCTGACCAGCGCGGAAGTAAGTTCGTGATATACAATCCGCCAATACTTGTATTTCAGAAGATTTTATTCAAGTCAGACATTCGCAAGACTCAGATAAAACCTTTCTGAATAAATGCTGTGATATATATCCTGTGTCTTTCTGACACTTACCCAATATTTGATTTTTGTTTGTTTTTCACTGCCGTTTGCCTCTTTTAAAACGATTGGGACACTATTCGTCTTTATCTTTCTTTTTACCTCCGTATTATTTTTTATTATGTTACTTTTATCCCATTCATTTCTTCTGATTCAACTGTAGCCTGCATGCCTCCCTTCTCCTTTTGTCAGTTCTGTGAAATTCACATATACTAACAAAAACATTTTTTCTTCCACGTGGAAAGAGCCCCCGGCGCAGACAGTTTATTCTGAAAACACATAGCTTCCGCCAAATCAGACATACTAGCTAGAAACACGCCTGAATTTTCAAATTTCTTCTCTGCACAAAATCTTGGAAAATTTAAGAATCAGTCTCTGACAGTTGTCATAAGACCTTTGATCGATCAGTGGGAAAATCCCTTTGCTGCAGAAGCATCTGGTTAATGTACAGAATTTGTACGGATGCTTTAAGAACCCCATCAGAACTTTCGAATCTTTCTGATGAATCTGCCGCAATATGTGATTAATCTGTCCGCTTGCACGGATAACTCTTGTATTACTTATACCATAGTTTCATTAAGAAATCAACTTAATTTATCATTTTAATCGAATTTTGTTATGATTATTACTGTTTGTTACTTTTTTACAGAATCTTTATGAAAGGATGCTTGACGAAAAACACAAGATTATATATACTTTTCTAACAAGTAAGGATGTGATAGCATGAAAATTGAAAAAATTAATGACCATCAGATTCGCTGCACACTTACCAGCGAAGATTTGGCTTCACGCAATATTAAATTAAGCGAGCTGGCTTACGGCTCCGAAAAAGCAAGATCACTGTTTCGAGATATGATGGAGCAGGCTGCAATGGATTTTGGATTTGAAGCAGAAGATATACCGATCATGGTGGAAGCAGTTCCTCTCTCATCGGAAAAAATTGTCCTGATCATCACCAAAGTAGATTCACCGGATGAACTCGATACCCGTTTTTCCAACTTTACACAGTTTGAGACCGAGGAAGAAGAAAATGAGAACGGACTTCTCTCCGATAATGATCACGACGTGAGTGATTTTTCACCGGAGATTGATGAGACGGCTTCTCAGTTTTTACAGCTTCTCCAGCATCTCCGACAAGAGCAGAATAAGGAGAAAGCCGAAATTTCCAAAGTAAAATCTGCAGCGCAGACACTGCCGACCGACATGGTTCGTATCTTTCATTTCCGCAATCTGGACTCCGCCATCAATGCGGCCCATGCACTGCACGGATTTTATCAGGGTAAAAATACCCTGTACAAAGATGCCCAGGAGAACACATACCATCTGATCGTACATCAGAGTCAGCACAGTGCCTCCGAATTTAACCGTGTCAACAATATGCTCTGCTCTTATCTGCAGCCGGGCAAATACACAGCAGGCATTCAGGCATACTTTGAAGAACATTTCCGCAAGATCATCAATGGAAATGCCCTGCAGCAGTTAAACGAGATTGCTTAAATGAATCTCTGAATGGTTACAAAAAAAGAGCTGATCTGCCAAAATGGTATGAATCAGCTCTTTTTACTTTCCAGAAAATCTCTAATAAGTTTCTGTAAAAAAATCTTTTGTGTGAAATTATATCTAAACCCTTGCCTTATGCTACAACATCATTGAGGCGGTCTACTAATTCCTGCGGCTCAATGCCATGCACCATAGCAGCCTGCTCGATTGTCTCCATCTGAGATGACGGGCATCCAAGGCAATGCATACCAATGCCAAATAATACTTCAGCAATGCTGTCGATATGTTCCTGATCACGTAATAATTCACCGATCATGGTGTCTTTGGTAATCTGTGCCATTTTATTGTACCTCCTTATTTTTACTAAACGTAGTATAATACGTTTTCTTCAAATATGCAATCTTTTTTGAATCATCCGCCGATCTGTGACATTTTGCGGGTGTCCGCATCTATATGATCTCCAAAATGATGTTCCTTCGGTTTACGCGCAATCGCCTGTCCGATGGTCTGCGCCAGTTTTTCGTCTGTACATCCGCTTCGGATCATGCTCCGCAGATCCACGCCTTCCCCGGAATACAGACAAAGTTTTAAAAATCCCTCCGATGTCAGCCGGATCCGGTTGCATCCGCTGCAGAACTTCTCGTGTACAGCGCCGATCATTCCGATTTCACCGGCAAACCCCGGTGCGCTGTAATACACCGCCGGCCCGTTTCCGAGTTTTTTATCCATGAGATATGCACCCGGATAACGTGAAAAAAATTCCTTACGGATTTCCTCCGCCGGATACGATTTATAGATTTCTCCATAACCGATTGGCATCATTTCGATAAATCGAACGGCCACGTTTTTCTGTCTTGCCCACTCAAAAAATGCCGGAAGTTCCTCAATATTTTCTCCCTGCACCGGGACACAGTTGATTTTCAACGGAATGCCACACTCGTAAGCAGTTTTAATTCCATTCATCACCTGCTCAAATACATCCTTGCCGGTAATTTCCTGATAACGCTCCCGCTGCAATGTGTCCAGACTGACATTAACAGCATCCAGTCCCGCCTCCTGCAATGCTGGAAGCTGTTCTTTTAACAATACGCCATTTGTGGTCAATGTAACCATATCAATTCCATCAATTTCATGAATCTCCTGAATCAGATCCGCGCATTCCCGGCGCACCAACGGCTCCCCGCCGGTTACCTTTACCTTGCTGATACCAAGATCCGCCAGCACCTTCACAATACGCACAATTTCCTCATAGCGTAAAATCCGCTCATGCGGCACAAAAGGAACATCCTCCGGCATACAGTATTTGCATCGCAGATTGCAGCGATCCGTAATCGATATTCTGACATAATCTATTTGTCTGTTAAAATGATCGATGATCATAGTATGCTTCCTTTCCTTTATTTTTAAACAAGAATGTCTACTACCATTCCCGCTGCATTTTTATAAACGGATGGATTTGCGCTTTCTTTTCCGCAATAAATCCGGAATGGTGTCGTACCCTTAATCGGTACAAAATTCAGCTTTTCATCTACCCAGCTGCTGGTATCACCTTTCTCCAGCTGATCCTTGGAACGCTGATCATGCTCATAAACCAGCATATACCGATAGGCCAAAAGTTCATCCGCCTCCAGAGCAATTTTTTCCTTATAATTATCATTGGTAAAAATCTGAAATGTCACTGATCCGTTTTCCAGTTCTTCCCGGGCTGGAATCTCCGGAAGATATTCTAGCAACGCCAGCAACTGCCAGCCGTGTCCTGTCACTTTCCGCAGTCCGCCCTGACCTCCGTTCATATTATGATTATAATAGCAGTATTCTTCCTCCGCCACAACATTTCCATATAATGCGTGCAGTTCTTCCAACGAATAATGGTAAGTTGCCAGTTCCTTTCCCAGTCGGGTGATGCGAATATAAAACTCGCTGTCCACTTCCTTCGTCTGCGGAACTTTTATCTCCTTCTTAGAAAGGAGCGGCTTTTCTGCTCCGGCCAGCACACCGGCAAAATCTGTGATCACATTCTGTCCATCATAGTAACCGATCTGCTTGTATGTCTCATCTGCCAAAAACAGCCAGACGGTATCCGTAACTTTCCCGGCCACATTACCTTCCTGATTCACAACCTGTAACTTTTTCAGATACTCCGGCGCACATTCTGCCTGCTCCTTCCAGAATTCCATTGGAAGCTGAACCGCCGGTACTTTTCGACTGCTTCCATCCGAAAACTCCAGTTTCATCCAGTACATGGTTCCCGCCTGCCCGCTGTTCCACTCAAAAAATCGGTTCAATGAAAAATAACGGTTACAGCGCAGACCTTCGCCACGTACCCAGAATCCACGTTCTGCACTTCCAGCCACCAGCATTCGGATTCCTTTGGCAAAATAGTCTTTATTTTTATCCTCCAGTCCCTGCTGTCCAAACATAATCGTGGGATGCGGATAGTATTTCACTGGTATACCGTTTTTAAAGAAAGAAATAAAAGCCTCACGCGGCTCCCGTCCGGTTGCCTTTCCACTTACAAGTTCCGGAAAATAATACCGTTTGGACTCGAATTCCGTCACGATAGACTCGAATCCATCCACACTTCCCAGCCTGATTTCTTCTGCCTCAGCAACTTCCGCTTCATCCAGATATCTCTGCAAAGGGAAACCATATCCCTCCTCAATATCTTTACTTTCAGCCTCTTCATGATTATCGTACACGGAAAAAAGACAACGTTCTGTTTTGTCCTGATGTTCCAGGTCATCACAAGTGTACAAAATATTTTTTCCAGCAGCACTGCCGCTGATAAATAGCCCTACCTGCGTTTCCCCGGGCAAAACCGTGACATTTTTGATTTCCATATTTTACTTACCCTTTCTGTAACTCCCTTATATATCCTATCTATATTGTATTTATTATCATACAATGAATTCGATAAGAAATGCAAGCCCCATATGGAAACAGTATCACTTTCTTTTAAATATTAAACGCCTTTCCTTTTGGTTCGATTGCAAATTCCATCTCTTTTCCAGTTATCGGATGTTTAAAAGCAATACGACAGGAGCATAATGCCACTGGACAATAGGAACCAACTGCTGTTCCATACTTCACATCCCCATAAAGCGGATAACCCACATGCGCAAACTGTACACGGATTTGGTGATGTCTGCCGGTATGAAGCCAGATATGCACTAAAGCTTTCTGTCCTTCTGCCCGTACTTCTACCACTTCATAGCTCAGTTTGGCCTCTTTTGCCTGCGGTGTTCCTTTTGCCACAACTGTAGATGTATTTGTCTTGCCATCCCTCAACAGCCAATCGCTTAATTCCCCTTTTTCCGGTTGTGGTACACCAGATGTAACTGCCAGATATTCTTTTTCCATACTCCGGTTGCTGACTTGTGCCGACAGCTTTGCCGCTGCCATTTTTGTCTTGGCAAATACCATCACGCCTTCCACCGGCTGATCCAGACGATGGATCAATCCGATATACGGTTCTTCTTTCTTTTTGGCACGATAATTTTTCAGCAGGCTAACCATATCTGCCTGACCGGCACGAGCCGTCTGCACTGCAACCCCTGCCTCTTTGCGGCATACAATAACTGCCTCGTCTTCATATATAATTTCCGGCTGCTTTGTTCTCATATTTCACAAATCTCCATCTCTTTTTTCCAAAAATAAAGCAGGCAGCATCTACGTATCTTTCTGTAAATCTGCCCGCCTTTATCATACGCACTTATACATATATCCTGTTACTTACACTTTAAATCTGGGACATATCATTACAATTTAAAGCGGTATCCTACTCCCCAAATTGTTTCTATATATTGCGGTTTTGCGGTATTAAACTCAATTTTCTCACGGATCTTCTTGATATGAACCGTTACAGTTGCAATGTCGCCGATAGACTCCATATCCCAGATTTTTGAAAACAGCTCATCCTTTGTAAATACATGGTTCGGATTCTCCGCCAGAAATGTCAGCAGATCAAATTCCTTCGTTGTAAACTGCTTTTCTTCATCATTTACCCATACACGGCGAGCTGTCTTGTCAATGCGGATACCGCGGATTTCAATAATATCATTTTTCTGTGCAGTGCTTCCGATCAGGCGCTCATAACGAGCCAGATGCGCTTTTACACGTGCTACCAGTTCGCTTGGGGAAAATGGCTTTGTAATATAATCATCTGCCCCCAGTCCAAGCCCACGAATTTTGTCAATATCATCTTTTTTCGCAGAAACCATCAGAATCGGTGTATTTTTCTTTTCACGGATCTTTTTACAGATTTCAAAACCATCTGTGCCAGGCAGCATCAGATCCAGTATAAACATGTCAAATTCCTCGTTTAATGCACGCTCCAGACCACTTGTTCCATCATTTTCTATCTCCACATCAAATCCACTCAGTTCCAGATAATCTTTCTCCAGATCTGCAATTGCCTCTTCATCTTCTACGATTAAAATCTTACTCATTTGGTACCTCCTGATATTTTCGAATGACAAAGTACATGGTCGTACCCGTCTTTTCTTTACTTGTCGCCCAGATTTTTCCACCGTGGTCTTCGATGATCTTCTTTACGATGGACAGACCAATGCCGCTTCCTCCGGTGGAGGAATTTCTCGATGAATCTGTACGGTAAAACCTGTCAAAAATATATGGCAGATCTCTGGAAGAAATTCCTTTTCCGTTATCCTCGATTTCAACTTGAATGAAATCACCTACGTCTTTGATCCGGACATTAATCTGCCCTTTCTTTTTGTCCATATATTTGATGGCATTTGTAACGATATTATTAACGACACGCATCAGCTGCTCCGGATCTGCAATAATTATAATATTCTCATCTGCATAATTAAAATATGTCAGACCGATGCCCTTTGTCTCAAGATCCAGGCCGATTTCCTCAATGCAGTCATTAAAATAATCTGCCACATTGATTTTCTTAAAATTATATGGTATACGATTCGTATCAATCTTGGAATACAATGTCAGTTCATTCAGCAGACGATCCATCTCATTTGCTTTATTATAAATTGTCCGGATGTAACGCTCCTGCTTCTCAGGAGTATCAGCAACACCATCCAAAATACCTTCAGAATAACCTTTGACAGCTGTGATCGGAGTTTTGAGATCATGCGCAATGTTACTGATCAGGGCACGGTTTTCCTTTTCTGCCGCCATTTTTTCTTCGGTAGATTCCTTCAGACGCTTACGCATCTCTTCAAAGTTCCGGCACAGATCTCCCATTTCATCCTGCTCATCATAATCAATGGTAAAATCCAGATTTCCTTCTTTAATATTTTTTGTGGCGATCTGAAGCTTTTTGATCGGTACCATCGTTCCACGATAGATCCAGATCGTCATCACGCCTGCGGTCAGCGCAAGGATCAGCAGAAGGGATACTCCGATATCAATCATTAACCGCTTGATCTCCGGTTGAATACTTTCTGAGGATGTAATAATATAAACACTGCATTTATCATTATTATTGCATTCAAAGTCAACCTGCTTCAACAGAGACTGGGCATCGTTATCTACATAATAACCGGCTCCCGTTTCCTTATCCCCCTCACCATATGCCGGTAATTCTTCTTCCCACTGCTCATCACTGATCACAGAATCACCATGATATCCGTTATATACCATAACGCCGTTTTTACAAAAAATCAGGTAGGAACTTTTCTCCTGTAATTTCTTATTTACTTTTGTCAGATAATCTTTTGATTCCAGTTTTTCCGGATCTGTCTTAGCCAGATTGCAGATTTCATCATATTCTGCCTTCGTATATCTGCTCATCAATTGCAGAGAATTCGATAATACACCCTGCGTATCCGATGCTTCCAGGCCATAATTCTTCTGGATGGCTTTCGTCTGAATATGATACAGGCCAAAAATGGCTGCTCCTGCCAGAGCAATTGGCAAAATAATGATAATGCAGAATGCGACGATCAAACGTGTCTTTAGTTTCATAGGCATCTCCAAAAATATTGTATTTATATATTCCACATTATAACACGTTACTCATATGATTTACATTCTGCATTCGTAAAAGTTTTATTAAAAAACTGCCCCGAAGGGCAGTTTCTTATCGTCCATATAATTTTGTCATCTCTTTGATCTGCTCCGCAAGATCTTCTGTCAGGCATCCGGATTTCATTCTCCAACGCCAGTTATTTCCAAGCGTAGATGGTGTATTGATCCTTGCCTCACTTCCAAGTCCAAGGTAATCCTGCAATGGGATAATGCACAAGTCTGCCACACTCGCCAGTGCCAGACGGATAAAATCCCAGTGAATTTGCGTCTTTGGTGTATTTGCATTATTCATATATTTCTGCGATAATTTCAGATCTTCCGGATCTAAAACTTTATACCAGCCGCAAAGGGTATCATTATCATGTGTTCCTGTATACACTACACAGTTTTTCTCATAATTATGTGGCAGATAATCACTCTCTTCCCTGGAATCAAAAGCAAACTGGATCACTTTCATTCCCGGGAAACCGGAATCATGCAACAGCCGGCGTACACCATCAGTTAAAAATCCCAGATCTTCTGCAATTACATTTACATCGCCCAGTGCATCTTTCAAAACCCGCATCAGACTCATGCCCGGTCCCGGCTCCCAGTGTCCGTGTTCTGCCGTTTCATCCCCCGCCGGAATGCTGTAATATTCGTCAAATCCGCGGAAATGATCAATACGGACACAGTCATATAATTTCAGACACTGTGCGATTCTCCGAATCCACCACGCATAACCGGTCTGGCGGTGATACTCCCAGCGATACAGCGGATTCCCCCATAACTGTCCGGTCGCGGAAAATGCATCCGGCGGGCATCCTGCCACAGCGACAGGCGTCAGCTCCTCATCAAATTGAAACAACTGCGGTTCTGCCCAGGCATCTGCACTGTCCAATGCCACATAAATCGGAATGTCCCCGATAATCTGAATGCCCGCCTGTGCCGCATACGCATGCAATTTTTTCCATTGACAGAAAAACAGATACTGCAGAAACTGATAAAACTGTATTTCATCATGCTGCCCATGCCATACCTGATCCAGAGTTGCAAAATCGCGTCTCTTATATTTTTCTTCCCATTGAAGCCAGCTTGCTCCTTTATGCATATTTTTTATTACCATAAATAATGCATAATTTCCAAGCCACCAGTCATTTTCCTGACAAAAAGCAAAAAAATCATCTGACGGTTGTTTCAGAAAACGATCACAGGCCATACGCAAAATTTTATATCGGTTCTGGTATAGCTTTGCATAATCAATGGATTCCGGATTTTGTCCAAAATCCAAACTGTCACACTCCTCTTTCGTCAGAAGCTGCTGCTCCACAAGCTGCTCCAGATCGATGAAATACGGATTTCCGGCAAAAGATGAAAAAGACTGATACGGGGAATCCCCATAGCTCGTCTGTCCAAGGGGCAGTACCTGCCAGTTTTTTTGACCTGATTCTTTTAAAAAATCTACAAATTGATAAGCCTCTTTTGAAAAACATCCTATGCCATATTTGGATGGAAGAGAAAATACCGGCATCAGAATTCCACTTGTTCTCATAGTTTATATCCTCGCGTTCTACACATTTATACTTTTCAATATTAGGAAATTCGAGTAATTTCCTGTCAAATAAAAAGCCCTTTTTGCTGCACTGCTGTAACAAAAAGGACTTTTGAGCGTTTGTTAACCTTTGACTGCTCCTGCAGCTACGCCTT
>CAKRKO010000013.1 GCA_934358495.1 uncultured Eubacterium sp.
CCGAAAGAGGAAGAAGTATTAGCAGCTCTTCCGGGAAATAACTGTGGTGGCTGTGGTTTTGCCGGATGTTCCGGTCTGGCTGCAGCAATTGCAAAAGGTGAAGCAGAGGTTGGTTCCTGTCCGGTCGGCGGTGCTGCAGTAGCAGCCAAGATTGGTGCGATCATGGGTCAGGAAGTTGGCGAATCTGTTCGTGAAGTTGCATTTGTAAAATGTGCAGGAACATGTGAAAATGCAAATACAGATTACGAGTACTATGGAGTAGAGGATTGCTCCATGATGGCGTTTGTACCAAATGGTGGTCCGAAAAAATGTAATTTTGGATGTCTTGGATTTGGCGAGTGTGTCAAAGCTTGTCCGTTTGATGCAATTCACATCAAAAATGGCGTTGCTGTTGTTGATAAAGAGCAGTGTAAAGCCTGTGGTAAATGTATCAAAGCCTGCCCGAAGAACTTAATCGAGCTTGTACCGTATGATGCAAAACATGCAGTACAGTGTAGTTCCCAGGATAAAGGTAAACAGGTTATGACAGCTTGTAAAGTTGGTTGTATCGGATGTAAGATGTGTGAGAGAGTCTGTGAGTCAGGCGCTGTTACAGTTGAGAACAACATCGCACATATTGATCAGACAAAATGTACCGGATGTGGCGCATGTGCTGAGAAATGTCCGAAGAAGATCATCACAGGCAGAAAAGTTACTGCTTAATAGATCTGATCTGATCATTACAATAGTAAAGAGAAAGAAGTGCTGCCCTGAAAATTCAGGGCAGTATTTTTATTGACAGAAATCACCTTACCGATGTATCATAGAACACAAGAGTGTCAATGGTATCTGAGCATAGAACAGAAATTGCGTTACGAGGATACGGCAAAAGGAGTGTACAAATGAACGTAAATGATTATTTCAAATATAAAAAGAGAGTAGTTGTCAAAATCGGTTCTTCTTCACTGCAGCATCCGCAGACAGGAAGAATGAATCTGATGAAAATAGAGAAACTTGTACGGGAACTCTGTGATCTTAGGAACCAGGGCATGGATGTTTGTCTGGTAAGTTCCGGAGCAATCGCGGTTGGACGTCAGGCCATTGGACTGCAGAGTCGTCCGCAGGATATTTCTACAAAGCAGGCCTGCGCGGCAGTGGGCCAGGCACGTCTGATGATGACTTATCAGAGAATGTTTGCGGAGTATAATCAGACTGCTGGACAGATTCTGATGACAAAGGATACAATTCTGGAGGATGAGTCCCGACAGAATGCACACAATACCTTTGAAGAAATGTTCCGTCTTGGCATTATTCCGGTTGTCAACGAAAACGATACCGTATCTACTTATGAGATGCATTTTGGTGATAATGATACCCTTTCCGCCATTGTATCTTCACTTGTCGGTGCAGATCTGTTGATTTTATTGTCTGACATTGACGGATTATACACCGACGATCCGCGGAAAAATCCGGAAGCAACATTGGTTGAGTGCGTAGAAAAGATGAATGAGCAGTATGATTCCATGGCAAAACAGTCTACCGGAAGTGATGTGGGAACCGGTGGAATGGCAACCAAGTTGACAGCTGCACGAATCGCAACGGCATCCGGTACCGATATGATCATTGCCAACGGAAAAGATGTAGAGATCATTCATCAGATTTTCAGCGGTGATTTCAGAGGTACTTTATTTCGGGCACAGAACGACGAAAACTTTGACATTCATTCTTATTTACAGGCAAACTAAAAAATGTAAAAAATTGCTGAAATAACAGAAACATCCGGGAAAAGAAAATTATCAGTGAACAAATACAGTAGAAAGCGAAAGGAGAAAAGAAATTATGTCAATGACAGATGAAAAAGTAAAGAGAATTAATGAATTATACCATAAAGCAAAAGCAGAAGGACTGACTGAAGCTGAAAAAAAAGAGCAGGCAGTATTACGCGAGGAGTATGTAGCTTCCTTTCGCAGAAATTTACGCAGTCAGTTAAACCAGATTGATATTCAGAATGCAGATGGTTCTGTGGAAAATCTGGGCGAGAAGTACGGTAAAAAAGTAATTATTAAGTAAGAAAATTGCTGAATGATTAATTAGAAAAACAAATACAGAGCGTTTAGTAAAGTTTGATCTCTAAAAGAGAAATGATTATCTTTCAGTTAAGGAAGAGCTGTAATGAAGAAAAAATGATATTTATCAAATATTGTTCTTCATTACAGCTTTTTTTGTATGGCTGACAGAATATCCGGCAGTGACGTCCCGGAAGTGGCAAGGGTATAAATCGGTTCATGAATGAAATTCAGACTATGTGCATCAGAACTGCACAGATGATTGCATTCTGTCAGGTATGGATATTGCTGTTGGAGCAATGGCCAGTCAGAATCGTTTTTGACTTCCGCGCAGGAAAAGCGGCTGCCTTCCGGGATAAATCCGAGATTGCCAAGCAGACTGGTACTTGATTTATTAATATGCGCCGGAACCATGATACCGCTATATTGGCAGACGAGATTGTAGACGCTATCAAAAGGAATATCTGTGGCGGAAATCAGCAGCCGTTCTTCCTGTCCGAGTATCTGATCCTCTTCATCGCAGATTAGCTGATCACCGAAAATTGCCGGTTTATTTTGAATGGCAGGCAGGTGATCAGATACACAGTGATCAAAGGACATTGCTGTGTCAAGGGAAGGAAAATAGCACAGTACATGTACTTCTTCGGCAGTGGTCAGTTCCATTCCGGGAAGAAATAAAATTCCATAGGCAGAAGCCGCCCGCGAAATTGCCGGGCAGTTTTTGCAGGAATTATGATCCGTCAGTGCAATCAGATCCAGCCCAATGACTTTTGCCATTCCTGCGATCATGGCAGGGGTCATATCATTGTCCCCGCAGGGGGACAGGCAGGAGTGGAGGTGCAGATCATAGGTCAGTGTTTTCATGTAATTTTTTGTAAACCTCCAGAGCAGTTGTGAAAATGGAATCCGGGGTACGAAGCACGTTAATATTTTCACTCACTGCCTTTAATTTCATATTTTCATCTACAGAGACGTTGTGACAGAGAAGGACACAGGCGCATTCTGTCAGGGATGCTACGGCCAGGGTGTTCATGTTGCTCATAACCGTGCACCATGCGCTGGATGCCGGTGCATTTCCCATGGCAATGCTGAGCAGGTCACAGCAGTAAGGTTCTGTGATCACAGCCTCCGGATTGCCCATATGAATGACTTCAAAGTTTGTATTGCTTTGTTCTAACAGTTCTTTCACTGTCATAATTTTTCCTCCTTTTTTTCGTTGTGTTTTTTCCATTGTTCCCGCATCAGGTAAATACAGTCTTCCCGCTTTGCGGAATCCACACCTTTTACGATATCTTCCGCCAGGGCTTTGCAGGTTGGAGAACCACAGGAACCGCAGTCCAGGCCGGGAAGTTCTTTTAAGATTTCCTGACTTTCCAAAATTTTTTCCATACTTTCAAAGATATTTGCTCCCAGAGTATAAACCGGCTCATAAGCTACTGGTTCAGTCCAGACAAATGATTTTGACGTATTCTCAGGCAAATCTGCACAGTGCATGCGAAGCACAGGTTCATATTTTGAAAACTGTTTTACCTTTGCTTTGGCGATATATGGATTTTCTACTGTGAGTACACCGCCCACACATCCGGCGCTGCAGGCATTTAATTCTACAAACTGCAGACCCGGGAGAAATTTCTCGTCCTCCAGATCCTCCAGTACCCGAATGACATTTTCAATACCATCGGCAGCCAGGTAATGGTCCGAAATGATCCCATAAGCTTCACCGCCACTGATAGCCCATCCTTTTCCAATGCGGCCGGATAATGTATAGGAAATCGGTTCCTGTATAGCCTCTTTCATATGAGAGAGCAGCAATGGATAAATATCTTTGATGGCAAGTACTGCATCCACATTACTTTCCTTCATGCCAAGCGGATCATGAATAAATGTAATCTTGGAAGGGCAGGGAGAAATAAATATGATCCCAATATCAGAGGGAGGCAGTCCGGTTTTTTCTGCGGCTCGCTTCCTTGCAATGACAGCGGCTGCTTCCATTGGGGGGAGAATCGGCAGAAGATGCGGAATCAATGCCGGAAACCGTACACGGATCAGACGTTCTACAGTAGGACAGGCGGTGCTGATCAGAGGATAGAGTTCCGGATGTTCACTGATATAATTCCGGGAAAGTTCGGAAATGATTTCTGCACCGGCACTCACTTCAAATACATCATCAAAGCCTGATAAGATCAATGCATTTAAAATCAGGTTGGTATCCTTGATATTATTAAACTGACTGTACAGGGATGGCGCCGGAAGAGCAACGGTATATTTGTAATTATCCAAAATCTGTATGAAATCCCGTTTGGTATGTTTTGCGTGGTGCGGACAGTGACGGATACATTCTCCACAGTCAATGCAGAATTCATTGATGATATGAGCTTTTCCCTCTCTGACACGAATGGCCTGTGTGGGGCATCGTTTCAGACAGGTGATGCATCCGCTGCATTTATCGCTGTCCAGGTATACAGAGTGAAAGAATTTATTCATGATCTGACATTCCTTTTACATATAGATTATTTTAGGTTGAAATATATGGTCATGGTGACAGTGGTTCCAACACCAGGTTCGGTGTCGATTTTCATTTCATCCGAGGAACGTTTCATATTCGGAAGACCCATTCCTGCACCAAATCCAAGATTCAAAATATCTTCATTTGCGGTAGAATAACCTTCCTGCATGGCAAGTTCCACATCCGGAATTCCTGGTCCGTGGTCTTTTAATTCCATGATAATCTGATCAGGATAGATATCTACATCGATGACACCACCGTCAGCATGAATGACCATATTGATCTCGCCCTCATACATGGCAATGGCGCAGCGCCGGATGACGTCAGCATCCAGATTCATTATTTTTAAGGTCTGCTTCAGGGAACTGCTTGCTTCGCCGGCTCTCGTAAAATCTTTCCCATCCACAGTGTATTGGTAATGTATACTAGGCATCGTGTCGACTTCCTCCCCGTAACCCTGCATGATAAAGAATGCCACAGGCATCAAACATGGTGTGCTCTGTGGTCAGAACAGTTATGCCAAGTTCTTCCGCTTTTCGGATCATTTCTTTCTGTGGGATTTTGCCGCGGACAAACACCAGACAGACAATATCCAACATTTCAGCAGTTCGAATGACCTGAAGGTTATTCAGCCCGGTCAGCAGTAAAGCATCTTTTTTGATAAAAGCCAGAACATCACTCATCATATCGGAACCACAGACAGTTTCAATAGTGTGCTCCATGTCAACGGTAGCTGACAGAGGAGTGGCATCCAGCAGGAAAATGATTTGTGAGATAGTCATGATAGCCTCCAAAATTTCAGTTTTGTATTTTTTTAAATGCACAATTTTTCTGATTTAGTATAGCATGGAATTTGTGATATTTCAACAAAAATGAATCGTTATTTTTATAACATAGTTAACAATGTATTGCAGTTTGAACAATTTTGAAATAAAAAGTGAATAAATTATACAAAACTAACACAAAAAATTTGTTGATTATTGTGAAATGAGATGGTACTATAAATTGCAGATGTATTGCAAAAAATACATTTGGATATTAGGAGGGATAATTTTGGAAAAAACAAAATCTGTTCCGTTTAACGGAACACAGGAACAGGAATCGATGCTGCGAGCAGCCATCGACGAGTTGCGCGATGATCAAGGCTGTCTGATGCCGATCATGCAGAAAGCGCAGGATATTTACGGCTATCTTCCATACGAAGTTCAGAAGATGATTTCCGATGAATTGGATGTGCCGATGGAAAAAATCTATGGAGTAGCAACATTTTACTCTCAGTTCAATTTATATCCGAAGGGACAGTACAAAATTTCAGTATGTCTCGGAACAGCCTGCTATGTAAAAGGCTCAGGTGATATTTACAACAAACTTACGGAAATCCTTGGAATTGCCGGCGGTGAGTGTACTGCAGATGGCAAATTCTCTCTGGATGCCTGTCGTTGTATCGGTGCCTGTGGTCTTGCACCGGTCATGATGATCAATGATGATGTATATGGTCGTCTGACTCCGGATGAGCTGGATGGCATTCTGGCAAAATATATGTAATGTTACCGGAAATTTCATTAAACATTCTGGATATCTCAGAGAATTCTGTATCTGCGCAAGCGACAGAGATTCAAATCAGGGTCTGCGTAAACATGCAGCAGAATCGGCTGACCGTTCAGATCACAGACAACGGAAAAGGAATGGATGCAGAAACCGTAAAACGGGTGACAGATCCTTTTTATACCACAAGGACGACCCGAAAAGTGGGACTTGGCATTCCGTTTTTCAAACAGGAAGCAGAGTGTACCGGTGGAACATTTTCTATTTCCTCTGTACCGGAAAAAGGAACGCAGATTGAGGCAGTTTTCTGTACAGACAGTATTGATTGTATGCCACTTGGAAATCTGAATGAGACAGTGTGTTCTCTGATCATGCTGCATCCGGATATTGATTTTTGGTATCAGTATCAGGTAAACGCAGCAGAGTTTCATCTGGATACAAAAGAAATGCGGGAAATGCTCGGAGATGTGCCGTTGAACACACCGGAAGTATTATCTTTTCTCAGAGACTATCTGGAAGAAAATGAAGCGGATATTAATCGAATGCAGAATTACCCCGGGTAATTCGAAGGAGGGACTATATGAAATCATTAGAAGAATTGAAAGCAATTCGTGAAAAAATGCAAGGACAGATCGGAATGCGGTCAGAACATGCACAAGACACCCGCGTGGTTGTCGGCATGGCGACCTGCGGGATTGCCAGCGGTGCGCGTCCGGTTTTAAATACACTTGTAAAAGAAGTAGAAGACAGAAAGCTGGAGCATGTGATCGTCACCCAGACCGGTTGTATCGGTTTATGTCAGTATGAGCCGATTGTGGAAGTATATGAGCCGGGCAAGGAAAAAGTAACTTATGTGAAAGTAAATGAAGAAAAAGCAAAAGAAATTTTGGAGCAGCATCTGGTAAGAGGCCAGGTAGTTGACAAATATTTACTTCACGTAGCTGAGAATATGTAATGGGGGTGTAACTGAATGTATCGTTCACATGTATTAGTCTGTGGAGGAACCGGATGTACTTCTTCTGGAAGCCAGCAGATTATTCAGACTTTAAAAGATGAATTAAAGAAAAACAAATTACAAAGTGAAGTCGCAGTTGTCAAAACCGGATGTCACGGTCTGTGTGCAGAAGGCCCGGTAATGATCGTTTATCCTGAAGCTGTATTTTATTCAAAAGTACGTCCGGAAGATGTAGAGGAGATTGTTTCCGAGCATCTGTTAAAAGGTCGTATCGTAGAACGTCTTGTATATCATGAGGCGAACACACCGGAAGGACTCAAATCCTTAAATGAGACAACATTTTATAAAAAACAGCACAGAATTGCACTGCGAAACTGTGGTGTGATCAATCCGGAAAGTATTGACGAGTATATCGGAACCGGTGGTTATGAGGCTCTCGGAAAAGTGCTGACAGAAATGACACCGGATGATGTTATCCAGACCATTTTGGACAGTGGCTTAAGAGGCCGTGGCGGCGCAGGATTCCCGACCGGACTGAAATGGAGATTTGCTTCCGGAAATCGCGGAAATGTACAGAAATACGTTTGTTGTAATGCCGATGAGGGTGATCCGGGTGCATTTATGGATCGTTCTGTCCTGGAAGGTGATCCGCATGTTGTACTTGAAGCAATGGCCATTGCGGGTTATGCTATCGGTGCAGATCAGGGATATATTTATGTACGTGCAGAGTACCCGATCGCAGTAGAACGTCTGCAGATTGCAATTAACCAGGCAAGAGAGTATGGTTTGCTTGGGAAAAATATTTTTGACACTGGATTTAACTTTGATATTGAGCTGCGTCTCGGTGCCGGTGCATTCGTCTGTGGTGAGGAGACGGCCTTGATGACTTCCATCGAAGGAAACCGTGGTGAGCCGCGTCCAAGACCGCCGTTCCCGGCTGTCAAAGGTCTGTTCCAGAGTCCGACCATCTTAAATAATGTTGAAACATGGGCAAATATCCCACAGATTATTTTGCGTGGACCGAAGTGGTTTGCATCTATGGGTACAGAAAAATCCAAAGGAACCAAAGTATTTGCACTTGGTGGAAAAATCAACAATACAGGTCTGGTTGAAATTCCGATGGGAACTACTCTGCGTACCGTTATCGAGGATATCGGTGGTGGTATTCCAAATGGTAAGAAATTTAAAGCAGCTCAGACCGGTGGACCATCCGGCGGATGTATCCCGGCAGAGCATTTTGATATTCCAATTGATTATGATAACCTGATCAGTATCGGTTCTATGATGGGATCTGGCGGTCTGATTGTTATGGACGAAGATACCTGTATGGTAGATATCGCAAAATTCTTCCTGCAGTTTACCGTAGATGAGTCCTGTGGCAAATGTACGCCATGTCGTGTCGGAACGAAACGTCTGCTGGAGTTATTAGAGAAGATTACAGATGGACGTGGAACGTTGGAGGACATCGACAAGATGGAAGAACTGTGTTACTACATCAAAGACAACGCACTCTGTGGCTTGGGACAGACAGCTCCGAACCCGGTTCTTTCCACACTTCGTTACTTCCGTGACGAATATATTGAGCATGTAGTAAACAAGAGATGTCCGGCTGGCGTATGTAAGAAACTTATTACATATAAGATTGATCCTGTGAAATGTAAAGGTTGTACATTATGTGCACGTAACTGTCCGGTTAATGCCATCGAAGGTCAGGTAAAAGTTGCACACAGCATTGACACAAGCAAATGTGTGAAATGTGGAACCTGTATCGATAAGTGTCGTTTTGGCGCTATTTATAAAGAGTAACGGAGGAATCAATCATGGAAAATATTACAATTAAAATAAACGGAAGAGAGGTATCCGCACCGCAGGGTTCCACGATTCTGGAGGCAGCACGCCTTGCACAGATTGAAATCCCGACGTTATGTTACCTTAAGGAAATCAATGAAATCGGCGCCTGTCGTATGTGTGTTGTTGAGGTGAAAGGTGCCCGCACTCTGGTGACCGCCTGTGTATATCCGATCAACGAAGGAATGGAAGTATGGACCAACACGCCGAAGGTTATTGAGTCCAGAAGAAAAACGTTACAGCTTTTATTGTCCAATCACGACCGCAAATGTTTGTCCTGTGTCCGCAGTGGAAACTGTGAACTTCAGACCTTATGCCGTGAATATAAAGTAGATGATGAGGCTTACTATGATGGTGAACGCAATGAGTATGGGTTAGATACCAGTGCAGCTCATATGGTAAGAGATAACAACAAATGTATCCTTTGCAGACGGTGTAGCGCTGTCTGTGAAAAAGTACAGGGCGTAGGTGTGATCGGTGCAAATGAGCGTGGATTCAAGACATACATCGGAACTGCATTTGATATGGATCTGGCAGAAACAAGCTGCGTATCCTGTGGACAGTGTATCGCTGTATGTCCGACCGGAGCACTGTATGAGAAAGATAATACCGAAGAAGTATTTGCAGCAATCGCAGATCCGGAGAAGTATGTGGTTGTTCAGTGTGCACCTGCTGTTCGTGCAGGACTTGGCGAGGCTTTTGGCATGCCGATCGGCACAGATGTAGAGGGCAAGCTGGCAGCAGCACTGCGCAGACTTGGTTTTGATAAAGTATTTGACACCACATTCTCTGCAGACCTTACAATTATGGAAGAGGCCAACGAGTTCCTGGATCGTGTACAGAATGGCGGAGTGTTACCTCTGATCACATCCTGTTCCCCAGGATGGATCAAATACTGCGAGCACTATTTTCCGGAAATGACAGAGAATCTGTCTTCCTGTAAATCTCCGCAGCAGATGTTTGGTGCGATTGCAAAATCCTATTACGCAGAGAAAATGGGAATTCCGAAAGAAAAAATGGTGGTTGTCAGCGTTATGCCATGTACTGCAAAGAAATTTGAGATTGGCAGAGAGGATGAGAACGGTGCAGGCGTTCCGGATGTGGACATTGCTATTACAACAAGAGAGCTTGGCCGCATGATCGAACGCGCAAGCATTCGTTTTGCAGATCTCCCGGATGAAGAATTTGATATGCCGCTTGGTCTTGGAACCGGTGCAGCAGTTATCTTCGGCGCAACCGGTGGTGTAATGGAAGCGGCACTTCGTACCGCAGTAGAGAAACTGACCGGCGAAGAACTTGCAAAACTTGAGTTCACTGATGTACGTGGTATCGAGGGCATCAAAGAAGCTACTTACAATGTAGCTGGTATGGATGTCAAAGTTGCTGTTGCTTCCGGACTGAAAAATGCAAAAGAACTGTTAAATAGAGTAAAATCAGGGGAAGCTGAGTATCATTTTATCGAGATCATGGGATGCCCTGGCGGATGTGTCAACGGTGGCGGTCAGCCGCAGCAGCCGGGATATGTACGCAATACCGTAGATATCCGTGCAAAACGTGCGGAAGTGCTTTACAATCTGGATAAAAATAATAAGATCCGTAAATCACATGAGAATCCGGCGATCATTGAATTATATGAAACCTATCTTGGTGAGCCGGGCAGCCATAAAGCACATGAGTTACTGCATACTACTTATGTAAAACGTACGGTAAATAAATAGTTTTGTATTTGATAAGTTGCGTGATCAGATGAAAAAAATGAGAATATTTTTAAGAGGAGTCGTTGTATTTGTAACGGCTCCTTTTATCATATAAAAAGAATATTAAGAAAATATTCAGTATTTCTAAGGAAGAATTAAAGCATGGGATATGGCATTTGTGATAGAATTTCCAGAGAAATTGTTTAAGGAGCATTTTTATGAATTTGTTATCTGTTGCATTTATTTTGTTTGTAACTGTTTTATTTATACTGTATTACACTGTATTTCGGAAAAAACAATGGATCTGCCTGCTTTTATTCAGCATGGCATTTTATGCTTATTCAGGCATTTCGAATCTCATTTTTATTGCAATCACCGGATTCAGTGTGTTTGTGGGCGGCATATGGTTGGTTCGTTTTTCGAAACAATATCAGGAAATCCGAAAGGATAAAAGCATAGACAGAGCCAGGAGAAAGGAAATAAAAGCAGCATTTGATCGAAAGCGCAAAATTATTCTCTGGACAATCATTATTCTTAATTTTGGAATGCTGGCAGTATTGAAATATCTGCATCCTTTGTTTGAAGGTTTTCTGATACCGCTTGGCATCTCTTTTTACATGTTTATTTCCATTGGTTATCTGGTGGATATCTATTTTGAAAAATACGAAGCTGAAAAGAATCCGTTTCGTTTCCTGCTGTTTGTTTCGTTTTTTCCACAACTGATCCAGGGACCGATCAACAGATATGATCAGATGAAAGAGCAGCTGTATGGCAGACATACTCTGGACTGGTATCGCTGTAAGCGTGCATTGATATTGATTTTGTTTGGATTATTAAAAAAGTATGCGATCGCAAATCTGCTGGTTCACGAAATCACAAATATTCTGGATGCGCCTACGGAGAAAACACCTGGTTCTGTCATCGTGTTTGCAATATTATTATATTCAGCCCAACAGTACGCAGATTTTTCCGGTGGAATCGATATCGTTATGGGTGTAGCAGAATTGTTTGGGATTGAAATGATGCCAAATTTCAGACAACCGTATTTTTCTGTTTCACTGGGGGATTTCTGGCGAAGATGGCATATTTCGCTTGGTGCATGGATGAGAGATTATGTATTTTATCCATTTGCGCTGACTGCTCCTATGCAGAAATTCGGAAAATGGGCGAAAAAGCATCTGAACGTTCATTTCGGCCGTGTACTTCCGGCATCCATTGCGAATATTCTGGTATTTTTCCTTGTAGGTATCTGGCATGGCGCACAGTGGCACTTTATCTTCTGGGGTCTTTACAATGGTATTGTAATTGCAGTTTCAGATATCTGTGCACCTTTGTTTGCAAAAATGGCAGAAAGACTGCACATAAATGTAAAAAGCAGGGCATTTCATGTATTTCGGATTATCCGGACGTTTATCATAGTAAATATCGGATGGTATTTTGACCGAATTTACAATATCAAAGACTGTTTTATGTGCATGAAAAACACGATTATTCATTTTCGTATGGGACAGTTATACGAAATTTTGGAACCAACATTTAAAGAAGTGCCAAAGAAAGCGTATATTATGGCAGCGGCAGCGCTGCTCATTGTATTTGCTGACAGTGTTCTAAAAGAAAAAGGAAAGGATACAATTACATTGTTGGAAGAACGGCCTTTGGCACTTCGCTGGTTACTATATTTTGTGATGATTTTCCTTATTTTAGGATCGTTTAATTTTGCCGTTGGCGCAGGAGGTTTTATGTATGCGAATTATTAAGGGCATAAAAGTGGTTGGATTTGTTTTCCTGTTCATAGTGATAAATTTGCTGCTGAGTTATCTTCTTGTAAAAGCAAATGGTCCAAGTGAGGTCATGTGGAAGGACTTCCGCAAAACAGAAAAAATAGATACCGTGTATTTAGGTTCTTCTTTTTCACAGATGACGTTTAATCCCTATATCATAGATGAAGCTACCGGGTGGAGTTCTTTTAATATGGGAACACCGGGGCAGCCGTTGGATCAGACCAAAGAGGCATTAACGGCAGCGATTCAGGAAAAAAAGATAAAAAGAGCTGTTCTTATATTTGGAATCCCGTCTCTGGAACTGATACAAAATGCAAATGCGAGAGCCACTTTTGCAAGGGCAAGAAAGTATGGATGTTCTCCTTTGGAAAAACTGCGGTTGGACTGGAGGTTTGTGACGGACAGTGAAAACTTTAATGCAGAAGCATCACTGACATATTTTTTTCCATGGACTTATAACAGTGTTGATTGGAAGCTAAAGACGATTTCAGAAAATCTGAAAATCAAACGGGAAAGCAAAGATGCGAATGCAAGTTCGAAAAAAGTGGCAGGGTATATGGAGTATGTCGGAAAGGGATATGCATACGCAGGTGGTGTCTTTGATTATAATACAGCCGCTGTAAATAATACAAAAAAGGCTTATTCTGGAAAAAGCTCTGATAAGGCGTATGAAGAATTAGAGGAGATGTGTAAACTGTGCCAGGAAAATGGTGTAGACTTTATGGTTGTGAATACACCGAAAGCACCTTATGATATTGCAGCATATGGTGCGGAAGAGTATTTTGCGATCAACCAGAAAATCAGTGGGATATGCAGTAAGTACGGTGCCGATTATTATGATTTCAATTTGGTAAAACCGGAATTGTTTGCCATCTGCCCGGAGTATCTGTCAAATTTTGAACACCTAAATAAAACAGGGTCAGAAGTTTTTTGCAAGGCTTTTTCGAAATTTGTATTGAGTCGTGATGCAGGCGAGGATGTGTCACAATATTTTTATGATGAGGATGCCTATATGGAATCTGTCAAAGATATTGTTGCTACTTACCTTCCGGGATATGACACTGCAAATACAAACAACCAAAATTAGATGTAAAGAGGAAACAAAATGACGAATGTATTAGAATGGCTGGAGCATATGGAAGCACAGTCCGGAGAAAAAATTGCAGTTGCAGATCCGAAAGAAGAATATTCCTTTACTCAGTTAAAAATGTATGCGCAGAAGGGCGGAACTTATCTGAGAAAATGGATGACAGGGACTGCTCCGGTAGCAATTTATATGGAAAAAAGCTGTGTTACCTTAAGTATTATGTTTGGAGCGGTATATGCCGGCTGCCCATATTGCCTGTTAGATCTGCGCCAGCCGGAGGCGAGACTGCAGCAGATCATAACCGTGCTGCAGCCGGAAGTAATCGTTACAAAGGAAGAAAATCTGGAGAAAATGAAAAAGTGCCTGGATGCAATAGCCGGGGATGTTCCGAGAACGACAATTTTGCTGGCAGAGAAGTGCCTGGATGAAGCAACGATCGATCAGAATCTTTTGAGACAGATCCGAACGGAACATGCGGATCGAAAACCTTTGTATATTAATTTTACCAGTGGAAGCACCGGTTTGCCAAAAGGTGTTGCAGTAAGTCACAGAGCGGTGATGGATTTTATCCGGATCTATGCAGATACTTTTGCTGTCACGAAGGAAGACATTATAGGAAATCAGGCGCCGTTTGATTTTGATGTTTCGGTAAAAGATATTTATACCGGTCTTTTGACTGGTGCGAAAGTACAGATCATTCCAAGAGAATATTTTAGTGATCCTACTACTTTGATGGATTATATGGCAGACAGTAAAATGACGGTGCTTACCTGGGCGGTCAGCGCCATGTGCTTTGTATCTGTCATGAATGGGTTTGATTATCGTACACCGGATACGGTTCGAAAAGTTCTTTTTAGCGGAGAAGTACTTCCAATAAAACATTACAGAGTATGGAAAAAATATCTGCCTCAGGCGATGTTCGTAAATCTGTACGGACCAACTGAAGTCACCTGTAACTGTACGTATTATGTGCTTGATCCAAAATGCGAATATGAACTGACCGATGTGATTCCTATTGGAAAAGCTTTTCCAAATGAAACGGTATTCCTTTTGGATGAGACAGATCAGCAAGTGACGGAAGCAGGAAAAGCCGGAGAAATCTGTGTCAGCAGCTCAGAGCTGGCGCTTGGCTATTATAATGCACCGGATAAAACGGCACAGGTCTTTGTGCAGAATCCATTAAACCATCAATACGATGAACGGATTTACAGAACCGGTGATCTGGCAAAATATGATGCACAGGGAAATCTTGTATATATTTCCAGAAAAGATTTCCAGATCAAACATCTGGGGCACAGAATTGAACTTGGAGAAATTGAGGTGGCAGCGAATGCCGTGGATGGAATCACCAGATCCTGCTGTATTTATGAGACAGAAAAGGAACGTTTGCTGCTTTTTTACACGGGGACATGCGAAAAAAGACAGCTGATAAAAACATTACGTGGTATACTGCCGCCTTATATGATACCAAATACGGCGCTGCAACTTACAGAGATGCCGATGACCAAGAACGGAAAGATTGACAGAAATCAATTAAGAAAGCTATACGAGGAGGGGTTACATGCAAGACATTTTAAAAAGTAATACACCTGCGTTTGTATTTGATACGGCAGTTTTACAAAAACGGGCTGCACAGATCAGAGAGATTGTCGGAGAGACAGTGTCACTTTGTTATTCCATGAAGGCAAATCCATTTTTGGTGACAACCATGTTGACGTGTGTGGATAAACTGGAAGTCTGCAGTCCGGGTGAACTTGCTATTTGTAAAAAACTTGGTGTAGATGGATCCAGAATCATTTATTCCGGTGTTAATAAGGGGATTACGGATATCAGAGAAGCCTATGAGTACGGAGTAGGAATTTTTACAGCGGAATCGGTTCGTCATGTAGATCTGATCCAGCAAGTGGTTGAAGCAGCAGATTCAGATCAGAAAGCAGAAGTGATCCTTCGCCTGAATGCCGGTTCTCAGTTTGGAATGGCAAAAGAGGATATATTTGATATATTGCAGCACAGGGAAAACAGATACAGAAGTTTAAACATTACAGGAATTCATTATTTTGTCGGGACACAACGGAAACGGGCGAAAAGAAAGATAAAAGAACTTCAGATGCTGTTGGAATTATTTGAGGAGATCCGAAACCTTTTCGGACTGGAATTAAAAAAACTGGAATATGGACCGGGGTTTGCAGTCCCTTATTTTGCAGATGATGATTTTTCGGATACTTTATTTCCTGTAAAAGAGTTGAAAGATATCTTAAAGGAAGTGGCACAAAAAGTAGAATTGACCATTGAGATGGGACGTTTTTTCACAGCGGAATGTGGAACGTATTATACAAACGTTGCAGATTTAAAAACAGTGGGAAACGCACATTATTGTATTGTGGATGGTGGGATGAACCATCTGACTTATTTGGGACAGATGATGGGCATGAAGACACCGATTATAAAACATTATAAAAATGCAATGGTGCAGGATGGTACAGTGGATAAGAAAACCTGGTGTCTCTGCGGAAGTCTGTGTACAACATCGGATATTCTCTGCAGAGAAGTGGAATTTGAACATCTGGAAATTGGTGATACGCTGGCTTTTGAAAATGTCGGAGCATATTCTGTGACAGAGGGGATTTATCTGTTCTTGAGTCGAACCATGCCAAAGGTTTATTTAAAAGATGAGAGTGGTTCCCTTACATTAGTAAGAGATGCGATAGAAACAAGTACTATAAATACAATGAATATATAAGAAAAGGAGATTTGTAACATGGAAGAATTATTGGAATTGTTAAAGGATATTAAAGAGGATGTAGATTTTGAAAATGAAAAGGCACTGGTGGATGATCATATTTTAGACTCTTTTGATATCCTGCAAATTATCAGTGACATTAGTGATGAGTTTGATATCGTGATACCGGCAGCGTATGTAAAACCGGAAAATTTCAACAGTGCAGAGGCACTTTGGAAGATGATTCAGGAGTTACAGGATTAATATCAGCGCAAACACAGGTAAATGCAGAGAAAGGAATGTACGATCAAAAGGATGGTACGTTCCTTTTTGCTATAAAAAATAGTTTTTCTGATACTTCATTTGAAAGGAGATTAATGGTAAAATAAGATTAATAGAGGAGGATAGGGATATGAATGTGATTAACTTTCAGGATGCGAACTGTGCACATTGTTATAAATGCTTAAGAAACTGTGATGTCAAGGCCATCCGAATCAAACAGGGACAGGCGCAGATCGTAACCGATATGTGTATTTACTGTGGACACTGTATGGAAATCTGTCCGCAGGAGGCAAAAACTTTTGACAGTGATCTGGATTATGTAAAAAATATGTTGAAGAAAGGCGAACATGTGGTGGTTTCCCTGGATCCGTCCTACCGTGGACTGCTGGATTATGAAGATTCCGGGCAGATTGTAGCGGCATTGCTGCAGCTTGGTTTTTCCCAGGTGCGTGAGACGGCGGAAGGGGCGGCCATTATCACCCGGGAGTATGTGCGTCTGATGAATGAGGGTGAGATGGACAATATTATTGTGACAAGCTGTCCGGCAATCGTTTATCTGGTGGAAAAACATTATCCGATGCTGATTCCGTATCTGGCGCCGGTTGTCTCCCCGATGATCGCCCATGGACATTGGATCAAAGATCTGATGGGACAGCACACGAAAGTAGTTTTTATCGGACCGTGTGTGGCGAAAAAGATGGAAGCAGAAGCGGATGCAAGAACCCGCGGCTGCGTGGATGCGGTCATTGAGTTTAATGAGTTACAAAAATGGCTGGATGAGGAAGGTATCGATCTGAAACATTGTGAATCCAGACCATTTGCCAACCAGGATCCGATGGTCAATCAGCTTTATCCGGTTACAAACGGTATCATCCGTGCGGTGGATGTCTGTGGTGCACCGGGTACTTATAAGAAACTGATGGTCAGCAGTATCAAGAGCTGCAGAGAGTTTTTACATAGTATGAAACGAGGCTACATTGATCACTGTTTTGTAGAACTGAACCTTTGTGCGGGTGGCTGTGTGAACGGACCGGGTGTGGACAAACGTCGTGGATTTCGCTTTAAAGCAACTATGAGCATTGAAAATAATGCGCTGCTGGCGGCACCCCCGGCGTATATCAATTTGCCAAAAGAAGAACTGGAGCGTACATATGTGCCACGTCAGGTAGTAGATAAAATGCCAACAGAAGCAGAGATTCGGGAGATTTTAAAGACCATTGGAAAGAGCAACAGCAATACGGAGTTTAACTGTGGCGCCTGTGGTTACATGACTTGTCGGGAAAAAGCCATTGCGATTTATCAGGGAAAAGCAGAGGCAGCTATGTGCCTGATCCGTTCTTATGAAAATGCCCGTTCTCAGGCTAATGTTGTTATGGAGACCACACCGAATCTGATCTTTATTTTTGACAAAGAGATGCGGATCAAAGAGTTTAACCGACGGGCTGAAGAAGTATTCCACACGACCCGCCAGGAAGCACTGAAAATGTATTTGTTTGAGTTTATTGACACAAAAGATTTTGAGGAAGTATATCGTACTCATGAAAATAAACTGCGTGAAAAACGTAAGTGGGATGCTTATAATATGACCATTCTGGAAACCATTGTATACATTCCGGCGTCTGACCGTGTGCTGGCTATCATTGAGGACGTGTCAGCGGAGGAGAAATGGGCGGAGCAGCTGCTGGAGCAGAAACTCAATACGGTAAAAATGGCGCAGTCCGTTATAGAAAAACAGATGACGACGGCACAGGAAATTGCCGGTCTGCTTGGAGAAACGACAGCGGAGACGAAGGCAATTCTGACAAAGCTGCGTGATACGCTGCTGGAAAGCTAGAAAGGGGCTGGAACATGAAACCGATTGCAATTGATATGGAATACAAAAGTCTGAATCATTATGGAGAAGAATTGTGTGGAGACAAAGTAGAGATTGTGGACAAGGAAGATTCCAGAATTCTGATCCTGGCTGACGGTATGGGAAGCGGTATCCGGGCAAATATTTTAGCAACTCTGACGTCAAAGATCATTGCAACCATGATGTACAATGATATGTCCATTGACGAGGTGGTTGCAACGATTGCGAAAACACTGCCGATTTCTTCTGTGAATGGTGTGGCTTATTCGACATTCAGCATTATTCAAGTGTATTATACCGGAGAAATTTATGTGGTGGAGTATGACAATCCGGAGTGTATTCTGGTGCGACAGGGCAAAGTAAAAGCGCTGCCTTTTTCCTATCGAAAGATCGAAGGAAAAAAAATCCGGGAATGCCGTTTTCAGACGTTACCTGGAGATGCACTGGCGATCATGAGTGATGGCTGCCTGTATTGTGGAACCGGAGATATCATGAATTACCGATGGGACTGGAATGCGTTGGCAAACTGCTGTGAATCCTGTGTGGAAAAAACAAGGACAGCTGCGCAGTTGGCAGACATGATGAACAGTGTCTGTGCGGATCTGTATGGAGGGATGTGCAGCGATGATACCACCATTGCAGTGGCTCGGATCATGGAAGAAGAGATTGTAAATATTCTGACAGGACCGCCGTTAGAGAAAAAAGATGACAATCGCATGGTACAGGATTTTATGAAACAGGAAGGCATCAAGATCGTCTCCGGCGGTATCACAAGCCAGATTGTGGCAAGAGAACTTGGACGACGCCTGATCACTTCCGTTGGCATTCTGGATCCTGAGATTCCTCCAACGGCAAAAATTGAGGGTATCGATCTGGTAACGGAAGGTGTTCTTACTTTAAATAAAGCAATTGAACTGCTGGAGCGCTATCAGCAGGATGATGTATCCGAAGAATTTTTTGATGAACTGAGCCGGGATAACGGTGCCACCCGTCTGGCCTGCTATCTGATGGAAAACTGTACAACGGTAAATCTGTTTATCGGAAAAGCAATCAATAAAGACTATACCACCAAAGAATTGCCTTTTGAGATTTCTGTCCGCCAGAACTTGATCAAACGTTTGCAGAATGTACTGACCGCCATGCATCGAACGGTACATGTGTATTACTATTGAAAAAAGAAAGCAAGGTGTGTTATACTAATTCAGTTCATGATTACGGAACGTTTGTTCTTTCGTGAAGAATATCAATAGATAAGGAAAAATATATGCAAATAGAACATTTTATTAATCAGATTGACCTGACACTGGATCCGCCGGCGGAGGAGCCGCTGCGCCAGTATTATTTCATTGCAAAGGCCCGCATGCTGGTGTCGCAGATGGAGAAAGAGGCTGGCAGAAAGATGACGTTTTGTGTCAATACCTTTGGTTGTCAGATGAACGCCCGAGACTCCGAAAAATTATGCGGCATCTTAACTGCCATCGGATATCAGGAGTCCGTATCCGAGGATGCGGATTTTGTTATTTACAATACATGTACTGTCCGTGAAAATGCAAACAATAAAGTATACGGACGTCTTGGTTACCTGCATGGATATAAGAAGAAAAATCCGCATATGATGATCGCACTTTGCGGATGTATGATGCAGGAAGAAAAAGTAGTAGAAAAGATTAAACAGAGCTATCGTTTTGTAGATTTGATTTTTGGTACACATAATATTTTCAAATTTGCGGAACTTCTGGTGCAGTCCATTGAGAATAAAAAGATGGTTGTTGATGTGTGGGAAAATACAGACCAGATCGTGGAGCAGCTGCCGAATGAGCGTAAATTCCGTTTCAAGAGCGGTGTAAACATCATGTTTGGCTGCAACAATTTCTGCAGTTACTGTATTGTTCCGTATGTAAGAGGACGGGAGCGAAGCAGAGAGCCACGCGAGATCATCCGTGAGATCGAGAACTTCGTAGCAGATGGTGTTGTGGAAGTTATGCTTCTGGGACAGAATGTCAATTCCTATGGAAAGAACCTGGATCAGCCTGTCACTTTTGCACAGCTTTTAGAGCAGATCGAGCAGATTGAGGGACTGGAGCGTATCCGTTTCATGACTTCTCATCCGAAGGACCTTTCCGATGAGCTGATCGAAGTAATGGCAAAATCAAAGAAAATCTGCAGACACCTGCATTTACCATTGCAGTCCGGCAGCAGTCGTCTGTTAAAAATTATGAACCGTCATTATGATAAAGAGCAGTATCTGACTTTGGTGGATAAAATCCGCGCAGCGATTCCGGATATTGCACTGACTACAGATATCATTGTCGGATTTCCGGGTGAGACCGAGGAAGATTTTGAGGAAACGATGGACGTGGTACGTAAAGTGCGTTATGACAGCGCATTTACGTTTATTTATTCCAAACGTACCGGTACACCGGCAGCAAAAATGGAAGATCAGGTGCCAGAAGATGTGGTAAAGGAACGTTTTGACCGTCTGTTAAAGGAAGTACAGGAGATTGCGGCAGAGAAAACCGCACGCCTGACCGGTCAGGTGCAGGATGTACTGGTAGAGAGTGTCAACCATCAGGATGACAGTCTGCTCACAGGACGACTTGGCAACAACAGCGTGGTACATTTCCCAGGCGAAAAAGAACTGATCGGACAGATCATACCGGTACGTCTGGATGAATGTAAAGGGTTCTATTACATCGGAAGCAGGGCATAAGAATGGACAAAAAAATCGGTAAAAAAGAGATTTTATTACTGGTCATTATCTTTGTGGTGGCAGTGATCGGGTATTTTTTGTTTCAGAGGATGCAGAGTACACCCGGCGGACAGGTCAAAGTGACAGTAGACGGAACGGTGTATGGCACATATGACCTGCATACGACAGGAGAAAAAGCGCAGAAAATCGAGATAAAAAGCTCGGATGGAACGGTGACAAATACTCTTGTGATTGAAAATGGAAAAGCAGATATGATCTCCGCGGATTGCCCGGATAAACTCTGCGTAAATCAGCATGCAATCTCCTCCAACGGGGAGACCATTGTATGCCTGCCAAATAAAGTTGTAGTGGAAGTGGAAGACGGGGAAGAAACCCAGTTTGACACTCAGACGAAATAATAGAACAAGAGAAAAACAAAGAAGCATTTTTGAAAACAGATCAGCGATAAATGATATCAGAGTGAGACATGAAAGCTGATTGGAAAATGAATTGCTTCTAAATAATGGAGTTTTTGATGTATTCATATATAAAAGGAACGTTAGAAGAAGTAAGTGAAAACCTGATCGTCGTGGAAAATAACGGTATTGGATACAATATCCGTATTTCAGCCCGGATGCTGGATGCACTTCCGGCCCGGGGCGAACAGGTCAAAATCTATACCTATCTGTATGTGAAAGAAGATGCCTTTTCCCTGTTTGGTTTTCCAAGCAGAGACGAGCTGGAAATGTTTAAATTGCTGATCAATGTCAGCGGGATCGGTCCAAAAGGCGGACTGGCAGTTTTATCTGTATTGTCTGCAAATGATCTGCGTTTTGCCATCGTGGCAGAAGATGCCAAGACCATTTCAAAGGCACCGGGCATCGGAAGCAAGACAGCAAAACGTCTGATCATTGAACTGAAGGATAAAATTGATCTGGAAGCAGCCATTGAGACCGGATTTGAGGAGATGGAGACATCGGCAGCAGGTGGAAGCAGCAACAACCGTATCCGCAAAGAAGCGTCAGAAGCACTTGTGGCACTGGGATATAGCGCGACAGAAGCATCTAAAGTGCTTTCAGGTATCGAGATTACAGAAGATGATGACGTGGAAAGCGTATTGAAGGCAGCATTGAAAAATATGGCATTATTTTAAGAGCGAGGAAGTTCATGGAGAAACGAGTCATTTCGACACAGATCCAGGAAGAGGATATGCAGACAGAATTCAGCCTGCGTCCCCTGTCACTGGAAGAATATGTCGGACAGGAAAAAATAAAAGGCACCCTGCGTGTCTATATCGAGGCGGCGCGGCAGAGACAGGAACCGTTAGATCACGTACTGTTTTATGGACCGCCGGGACTTGGAAAGACTACACTTTCCGGTATTATCGCTAATGAAATGGGTGTACATATGAAGATTACTTCTGGTCCGGCCATTGCAAAGCCGGGAGAAATGGCATCGATTTTAAGCAATTTACAGGAAAATGATATTTTATTTGTGGATGAGATTCACCGTCTGAACCGTCAGGTGGAAGAGGTGTTGTATCCGGCCATGGAAGATTATGCCATTGACATCATGATTGGCAAGGGGGCGTCCGCCCGTTCCATTCGACTGGATCTGCCGAAATTTACACTGGTTGGTGCGACTACCCGTGCAGGACTGCTTTCCGCACCGTTGAGAGATCGTTTTGGCGTGATCCAGCATCTGGAGTTTTATACTCCGGAGGAGTTGCAGACAATCATCGTACAGTCTGCAAAGAAACTTAGTGTGGAGATTGAGCCGGAAGGTGCTGCAGAACTGGCAAAACGTTCCAGAGGAACGCCGCGACTGGCGAACCGCCTGTTGAAACGTGTCCGTGATTTTGCTCAGGTAAAATACGATGGAGTGATCACGAAGGAAGTTGCTTCCTTTGCGCTGGATTTGTTGGAAGTGGATCGTTGTGGTCTGGATAAAAATGACCGGTTGATCCTGCTGACTATTATTCAGAAATTTGGCGGCGGTCCGGTGGGACTTGAGACACTGGCGGCAGCGGTCGGCGAAGATTCCGGAACCATCGAGGATGTGTATGAACCATATCTGGTAAAAAACGGATTTCTGAACCGTACACCTAAAGGTCGCGTGGCGACAGCACTGGCCATCGAACATTTCAACGAAAATAATTAATAATAAAAGCAGAACATATATCTCTGCTTAAGACTGATTTTGTGATCACAGACAGAAACTGTGAAAAGAGGAAGCAAAATGACAAAGAAATCTATGGTACAGGTTGTAATCGGTGGAAAAATCCTGACAATGGGCGGTTACGACGATGAGACCCATATTCAGAAAATTGCATCCTGCGTCAATCGTGTGATGCAGCAGATGGAGGAAGCGGATGAATATCGCTGTCTGCCGTCGGATCTGAAACCTGTATTTATTCATATCAATATCGCGGATGAACTTGTGACAGCCCAGGAACAGATTGAGCAGCTGGAACAGGATCTGCGCCAGAAAGAAAACGAACTGGCAGAACTGAAACAGGAACTGGCAGAGACAGAAGTAAAACTTGAAAAACTGGAAGGACATAAAAAACGATGAAGCATGAACTGTTAGCGCCGGCAGGCTCACTGGAAATTTGTAAAGCAGTTATGAATGCTGGAGCAGATGCGGTATATCTGGGTGGAGATAAATTTGGTGCCCGTGCCTTTGCAAAGAATTTTAGCCAGGATGACCTGAAAGAGGCACTGGATTTTGCACATATGCGGGGAAAAAAGATTTTTCTTACCGTCAATACCTTATTGAAAAATAAAGAAATCGGGACAGAACTGTTTTCCTATCTGCAGCCGCTCTATGAATATGGCCTGGATGCAGTGATCGTACAGGATTATGGTGTTTTTCAGTTTATCCGCAGAAATTTCCCGGATCTTGCACTGCATGCAAGTACCCAGATGTCGGTATCCAATGTAGCCGGAGCAAAATTTCTGATGAAGCACGGTGCAGAGCGAATTGTAACTGCCCGTGAGTTGTCCAGTGCGGAGATCCGCCGGATTTATGATGAGACAGGCGTGGAGATTGAAAGTTTTATCCACGGAGCGCTCTGCTATTGTTATTCCGGTCAGTGTCTGATGAGCAGTATGCTTGGCGGACGGAGTGGAAACCGTGGCCGTTGTGCACAGCCTTGCCGATTGGCTTATCAGGTGACGAATGCCCGTGGCAATCTGTTACATAAAAAAGAAAAATATCCGTTGAGTCCAAAAGACCTGTGTACCATCGAATTACTTCCTGAATTATGTGAAAGCGGTATTTATTCTTTCAAAATTGAGGGAAGAATGAAAAAACTTGAGTACGCAGCCGGGGTTACATCGATTTATCGTAAATATCTGGATTTGTATGAGGAATCACCGGAATCTTATAAAGTAGAGGAAGCGGATATAGAACGTCTGCTTTTACTCGGAAACCGAAACGGATTTACAAAAGGCTACTATGAGATGCGAAACGGACGTTCCATGATGACGTTGACGGATTCTTCTCACAGCAGCAACGATGCAAAAATGGCCTATCAGCCGGAAGCGGAACGGAAACTTCCGGTGCGGATGCAGGCTGTATTTCATGCGGATCAGCCGATGGAGTTATCCGTGACACTTATGGATGGCGAAACAAATACATCGGAAGTTACCGTGACCGGAGTCTGTCCGGGTCTGGCTCAAAACCGCCCATTATCCCGGGAAGAACTGGAAAAGAGACTGCGCAAGACCGGAGATACACCATTTGAGGCGGCAGAACTGGAAATCAGTCTGGAGGATGGGCTGTTTGTTCCAGTGGGACAGTTAAATGAACTGCGCAGAAGTGCATTAGAACAGTTACAGGATCAGCTGTTGGAACAGGGACGAAGAAAAGCACCTGCAAAGCAGCAGGAAAATCCGTATGAATTTCAAAGCGCAGCATCAGAAACCGAAGATGGAAAGCCACTGTTAAATGTGTGGATTTCTTCGACAAAACATCTTCCGATGCTGTTGCAGAATCCAAGTGTTGGAATGATCACACTGGAGGACTGTGGAACAGAACAGCACCTTGTGGAGCAAATCCATCAGGCAGGAAAGCAGGCAGGCTTTGCGTTCCCTTATGTTCTGCGTGAAAATTCCGAGGGAATGTTGCAGAAAGCAGCTGCAGATTTACAGATTTTTGACAAAATCTGGGTGCGCAGTTATGACGGCATCGGATTTGCAGAAGAAACTCTTGGAATTCCAACAGAAAAACTGGCGCTGGATGCAGGATTGTATGTGTTTTCCAATGAGGCAGCCGCAGATTTTCTGACAGACGGATTTGCCGGCTATACAGTATCTCAGGAGCTGAACAGCAAAGAACTGATGCATATGCAAAATGAACAGGCGGAGCTGATGCTTTATGGTTATGTGCCACTGATGATATCTGCACAGTGTGTATACAAAAATTATGCATTCTGTATCAAAGAAAAGCATGGCGCAGGAGCACAAAATGAGCATTTGTACCTGAATGACCGTTATCAGAAGCAGTTTGAAGTGGTGCGTAACTGCAGACACTGCTATAACGTGATCTATAACAGTCAGCCGACCAGCCTGTTTCATCAGACGAAAACCATCCGCAATCTGGATTTTTCTTCCTATCGGATCGTATTCCGAAATGAGAGCGAGCGGAAGATGCAGGAAATTCTGGATCAGTATGCGGATGCCTTTATCGGTGGTAAAGAGGTTTCGGCACCAAAAGAGGGAACCTTTACTAACGGGCATTTTCGAAGAGGCGTTGACTGACGCACAAGTAAGGAGAAATTATGATACATTTGATCACAGAATTGTCTAAATATGTGATGATCATTCTTTTTGCCATTTACACCTGGTACAGCTATGCAGTACTGGTTGTAAAAAACGAAGAGCGGCAGAAGCGGATGTATAAAGCGCAGACCACCTGTATGATGCTGATCCATCTGGACGCATTCATGGTTCTGTTTGCCGTGACCAAAGAACTGAAGATTCTGATCTTTTACGGAGCACAGGTGCTGTTTGTCCTGTTTTTGTTTCTGATCTATCGGATCATATACAAGCGGGCAGCTCGGCTGGTTGTAAATCATATGTGTATGCTGATGCTGATCGGATTTATTATCCTGACAAGATTGAAATTTGAGAATGCGATCCGCCAGTTTGAAATTGCGGTTGCAGCGGCAGTGATCTCAGCATTTATCCCGATTCTGGTCAGAAAATTGAAATTTTTAAGGAAATTTACCTGGTTTTACTGTGCCATCGGTGTGGTAGCACTTGGAATTGTTCTTGTACTTGGAAAAATGAGTGGCGGTGCACATCTGTCCTTTACCGTTGCAGGTATTACACTGCAGCCTTCCGAGTTTGTAAAAATTATATTTGTATTTTTTGTAGCCTGCATGTTGTACGAAGCGACAGATTTCCGACAGGTGTGTATTACCACTGTTGCAGCGGCGGTGCATGTGGGAATTCTCGTATTGTCTACAGACCTTGGAGCGGCCTTGATCTTCTTTTTAACCTATGTGGTAATGCTGTATGTGGCAACCCGGAAACCAGTATATTTTTTCGGTGGCCTTGGTGTGGGATGCCTGGCCGCAATCGCTGGATCAAAGCTGTTTTCCCATGTGCGGGTGCGAATCGAGGCATGGAAAGATCCTTTTGCATCCATTCATGGCGGCGGATGGCAGGTGGCACAGGCTTTATTTGCCATTGGAACCGGTGGCTGGTTCGGTATGGGACTCTATCAGGGAATGCCGGATAAAATACCACTGGGAGCATCCGACTTTGTGTTTGCATCCATTTCAGAAGAGATGGGTGGAGCCTTTGCTGTATGCATTGTATTAGTATGTTTCAGCTGCTTTTTGATGTTCCTGAATATTGCGATGCAGATCAAAGATCAGTTTTATAAGCTGATCGCGCTGGGACTTGGCTGCGTATACGGTGTTCAGGTGTTTTTGAATGTTGGCGGTGTTATAAAATTTATTCCGTCAACGGGACTGACTCTTCCGCTGATCAGTTATGGAGGCAGTTCCATTTTGTGTACGATGGTCATGTTTGCCATTATTCAGGGACTGTATATTATGAGGCAGGATGAAGAAGGAGAATTCGATGAGCAGAAGAATCGAGGACGAAAACAAAAGAAGAACAACGGTCCGAAGCAAAGCATCGACCGGAAGAAACAGCAGAAGCCGAAGGACAAATCAGGTCAGACAGGGTATCGAGGTCATGAATCTGGATCAGGCAGAACGCGAAACGGCAGGTCCTCGCGGTTCGATGAGAAGGAAGTCGAAGAAATCTGGTAGAAACTTGGAATTCCTGATCATTACCTATCTGTTTCTGGCAATCTTTATCGGAATGATCGGCTATTTTGTATATTTTCAGCTGGTAAAAAGTGAGAGTGTCATCAACAGTTCCTATAACTCCCGTCTGGATCTGTATGCGGAGCATGTCATCCGGGGAGATATTACATCGGCGGATGGCACAGTGCTTGCGACCACAAAGACGAACGAAGACGGAAATGAGACCAGGGAATATCCATATGGCCGCATGTTTGCTCATGTGGTTGGATATATGAACAATGGAAAAGGCGGACTGGAGTCTCAGTACAATTTCAATCTGCTCCGTTCCCATTCCTTTTTCCTGACACAGATCCTCAACGATCTGAAAGATGAGAAAAATCAGGGAGACACCATTGTGACTACTCTGGATTACGATGTGCAGAAGACAGCTTATAATGCACTTGGTGATAGGGATGGTGCAGTGGTTGTCATGGAGGCAAAGACCGGAAAAATCCTTGCCATGGTGTCAAAACCGGATTATGATCCGAATACACTGGCGGATAAATGGGATGATATCGTGTCGGATGAAACCAGTAGTGTGCTGTTAAACCGTGTTACTTCCGGTTTATATCCACCGGGATCTACGTTTAAGATTTTTACTACGCTGGAATATATACATGAGAATCCAAACTATCAGAATTATAGTTTTGACTGTGAAGGTGAATTAAATGTGGATGGCAATGAGATCCACTGTTATCACAAAGCAGTGCATGGACAGGAGAATTTAAAGGATTCTTTTGCAAATTCCTGTAATACCTCTTTTTCCAATATCGGTCTGTCACTGGATATTTCCAGTTTCCGAAACTTGTGTGAGAGTATGTTGTTTAATCAGAAACTGCCGGGAACCCTTGCAGGAAGCAAGAGCAGCTTTGCATTGACTGCAGATGCAGATAAAGGCAAGATCATGCAGACTTCCATTGGTCAGGGTGACACGCTGGTATCTCCGCTTCATATGGTGTTTGTAGCAGGCGCCATTGCAAATAATGGCGTGGCGATGGAACCTTACGTGGTAGATCATGTGGAAAATGACGGCGGAATCCATGTAAAAAACTATAAAGAAAAAGAATACGGAAAGTTGATTTCCACTTCCGATGCAGCGCTGCTTCAGGATTTTATGCGTGGCGTGGTAGAAAACGGAACCGGAAAAGCATTAAATGGGCAGAGTTATACCGCATACGGCAAGACAGGATCTGCCGAGTATAACAGTGCCGGTGACAGCCATGGATGGTTTGTCGGTTACGGTCAAAAGAGTGGCTATAATGATATCGCCATTGCGGTTGTAGTAGAGGATGGCGGATCCGGAAGCCAGTCTGCGGTACCGGTGACAAAACAGATTTTTGATGTATATTTCAACAAATAAAAATTGGCGAGGTATTGCAAGTTAACTTCAAAAGGCGTATACTTAAAACCAGATTTGAGACCGCATCGGGAGGGCTTGCAATGATAGAAGCAACCAGTTGTGGCGGTGTGGTTATATTCCGTGGTAAGATTCTGTTGCTGTATAAAAATTATCGTAACAAATATGAAGGCTGGGTTTTGCCGAAAGGAACGGTAGAAGCCGGCGAGGAGTATAAGGATACTGCTGCAAGAGAAGTCAGAGAGGAGACTGGCGTAGATGCCTCCATCATAAAATATGTGGGAAAGAGCCAGTATACATTTACAGTTCCTGAGGATACTGTAGAAAAGCAGGTACATTGGTATCTGATGATGGCGGACAGTTATTATAGCAAACCGCAACGCGAGGAATATTTCGTTGATTCCGGTTATTATAAATATCATGAAGCCTACCATCTGCTGAAATTTGCAAATGAGAAACAGATTCTGGAAAAAGCTTATCAAGAGTATCTTGACCTGAAACGGAGCAATCTGTGGGGAACGAAAAAGTATTTTTAGAATCCGGAGTAGACAGAATTAGTAAAACAATCTGGCCAGATGGTTTTATTAATTCTGTTCTTTGTATATGTGAAAAAATTTCAGTTAAAACTATAATTGAGGGAACATTACATGTATTGGTACAGAAATCTATATTTTGATAAAAAATATATTCACCATATCAATCGATTGAAATATAAGATTGAACATGGAAAAGCGCATAATGGAGTATATCTGATCAATCTGCCAAAGCGTGAGGGTGCCCTGCTGGAACTGATCCCGAGTATCTTGCTGCAGCAGAGTCGCTATCCGCGGGAATCCCTTTGCATCATTGGAATGGGAAAAAGCAGAGGGCAGGCGTTAGAGCTGATGCGTCAGATCATCGATACGGTGTATCATGAACAGGGGAATTTTGATATCGCCTCTTATCTGCAGATTGAGCAGAAAACGATTCCCGGGGAAGAGGTGATGCAGACATGATGATTTTTTTTATGATCTTGAAGATCATAGGCATTGTACTCTGTGTGATCCTTGGAATCATTGCGGTGGTTTTATTTGTGCCTGTCTGCTATGAACTGGATGCAGATATTGATCAAAAGGAATTCAAAGCCAGGGTTCACTGGCTGGGGCGGCTGGTCCGATTTGAGTTTCGCTGGAAGGAAAAGGCTTATGCCGTGTTGAAGATCCTGTGGTTTGTGATTGATTTTACAGATCCGGAGGCAGTAGCGTCCAGAAAGGCGAAAAAAGAAGCAAAAGCCCGGAAGAAACAGTTAAAGCAACAGAAGAAAGAAGCCAAAGAGCGGAAGAAACAGGTGCGTCAGAACGAAAAAGAGAAGCAGCAGGAAGCTGCGGATCGGGAAGCGAGGGCGCAGCAGAGAGAAGAATTCCGCAGGCAACAGGGAGAAGCTGTTGAAAGTGAAAACAGAGCAGAAGATTCGGATTCTTCAGGAGAAACAGAAGAGATTACAGAAAGAACTGATAAAGTCGTTAAAAAAAGCAACGAAAAAGTATCAGCAGAACAGGAAGATATCCGTTCAGAAAATGTGAATGCAGAAGAAAAGCAATCTGTTCTGGATAAATTGAAATCGGCTCATGGAAAAGCAACTTCCATCAAGGATAAAGTGAAAAGTGGCATTGCCGTCATTCAGTTTTTACGGGAACAGCAACTGATCCCGGCTGTCTGGGTGAAATTAAAAGTATTTCTCCTGCATATCCGTCCGAGAGTCCTGCAGGGACATTTGAAATTTGGACTATCAAATCCGGCGGACACCGGACAGGTACTTGGCGGAATTGCCATGGTTCCATTTTTGTATCAGACGGAACTGCAGCTAGAACCGGATTTTGAAGCAGAGGACAATTATATACAGGGGCAGGTATACAGCCGTGGTCATATGTGCTGTATCCATCTGGTGATTCTGATCATCCGGTTGCTCAGGGACAAGAAAATACGCAGTGTGATTCACACGATAAGAGAGAATAAATAATAGGAGGTATCAGAAAATGGCAGAGAATAAAAATACATTTCAAACAACAGTGGAATCTCTGATGAAAGGAATGGATGGATTTGTATCTTCAAAAACGGTGGTCGGTGAGCCGATTCAGGTAGGAGAGACCATCATCCTTCCACTGGTGGACGTATCCTTTGGTATGGGCGCCGGTGCATTTTGTGGGGAAAAGAAGAAAAACAGCGGCGGCGGTATCGGTGGAAAGATGTCTCCAAGCTCCGTACTCGTAATCCAGAATGGAAGCACCCGTCTGGTCAGCGTTAAAAACCAGGATGGCATTTCGAAACTGTTAGATATGATTCCTGATTTTGTTGACAAATTTATGAAAAAGATGGATGAGAAAAAGAATCCGGAAGAGGCGGAAGCCAGAAAAGAGGCAAAAAAAGAAGCTGCCGAAGAAATGAAAGATATGCTCAATCTCAGTGAAGAATAGAACCTTCCCTGAAATTAAGCAGCTGACAAAGAAATAATATTAAAAGTGGTAAAATCCCCCGCATTATCATAGGATAGTGCAGGGGATTTTTTATGTGTAACAGAACGACCAAACAACTGGCAGGATTTATCCTGTTCTGGATTGGAATCGGAATGATCGTGATGCTGTTTATGCCAAATAACTTTGTGGGAATTCTGATTGCCGGCGGATTTATGCTGCTTGGGTATACATTGTACTGTAAATCATAAGAAAAATCAAGTCGAACGCACGTGAGACTTGGTGCGTGATTCTGGTCAGCGTAAGCTGACATATTCATCTCAGAATCACTGCACATCCTCGCGGAGCGTTTATCTCAGTCGGAGATTGAACTCCCACTGAGAAAGATTTGTTATTACTCACCACTTGCAGAAGTGGGAGTCTCAACTCAGACTGAGATGAAATAGAAGGAAGCAGCCAGATATGGTAAAAACAAATAGATGTAAGTTTGTCCGGCAAACGTAAAAATGACTGGCAGATATCTGCCAGTCACCTCAATGTTTTTTCTTATGCTCTTTCAACTTTGTTGGATCTCAGACAAGAAGCACAAACGTATAATGATTTATGAGTACCATTAACATTACATTTAACTTTCTTGATGTTTGATTTCCACATTCTATTAGATCTTCTATGAGAATGACTCACATTGTTTCCGAAATGAGCGCCTTTTCCACAAACACTGCACTTTGCCATGATTGCACCTCCTTGTGTTTACTAAGCTCGTATGTTCTGCGAACTCACAACAAATGTATTCTATCAGATGAATCACAATAATGCAACAATTATTTTGAAAAAAATCAAAAAAATTCCGAAAACTTGATATATTTTTGATTTCACTATTCCTTTTTTGTGAAAAAATGGGTATAATAAGTCATATATGAAAATATGGGCAGGAATGCGTGTATGAAAGAAGGGGCATCAGCCCTTGTTATACAGAATGAAGCATATGCCTGAAAATAAAAAGTGTGGAGGAGCAAGTATGAGAGGTCAGTTTGAAAATTCTCTTGGAACGGTTAGTATAGATTCGGAAGTGGTCGCAACCTATGCCGGTTCTGTGGCCGTAGAATGTTTTGGTATCGTAGGAATGGCAGCTGTCAATATGAAAGATGGTCTTGTAAAATTGTTAAAAAAGGATTATCTTCATCATGGTATCTCTGTAAAAATCGAAGAGAATAACCGGATCACATTAGATTTCCATGTGATCGTATCATACGGTGTAAGTATTTCCACCGTATCAGATAATCTGATTTCCACTGTAAAATATAAAGTGGAAGAATTCACCGGCATGAAGATTGAGAAGATCAATATCTTTGTAGAAGGTGTCAGAGTCATTGATTAAGGAGGAATTGAGTGTGGATATACAGACAATAGATGCAGCACTTCTGTCAAAAATGTTTTTAGCGGGAGCGAAGAATCTGGAAGCAAAGAAAGAGTGGATCAACGAGCTGAACGTGTTCCCGGTTCCGGATGGTGATACTGGTACAAACATGAGTATGACAATTATTTCTGCAGCAAAAGAAGTTGCTGCTGTGGAGAAACCGGTGATGAAAGATCTTGCAAAAGCAATTTCTTCCGGATCACTGCGCGGGGCAAGAGGAAACTCAGGTGTTATTCTTTCCCAGCTGTTCCGTGGATTTACAAAGACGATCAAACATTATGACCAGATTGATAAGATTATTCTTTGTGAGTCTTTCCAAAAAGCATGTGAGACTGCATACAAGGCAGTTATGAAACCAAAGGAAGGAACAATTCTTACGGTTGCCAAAGGTGCTGCTGAGAAGGCACTGGAACTTTCCTGTGACGACAGCTATAACATGGAGCAGTATATTGCTGCTATCATTGCTGAAGCAGAGCGTGTACTCGCATTGACGCCGGAGATGCTTCCGGTATTAAAACAGGCCGGTGTAGTGGATTCAGGTGGACAGGGACTGGTAGAAGTTCTGAAAGGTGCACAGGATGCATTCCTTGGAAAAGAGATTGATTATACAATTGAAGCTGCTCCTGCATCTTCCGGTGTTGTAAAAATTTCCGCACAGACAGAGGCTGAGATTAAATTCGGTTATTGCACGGAATTTATCATTGTATTAAATAAAACGCTGACAGAAGCGCAAGAGGACGAGTACCGTGCATTCTTGCAGTCTATGGGTGATTCTATCGTACTGGTGGCTGATGAGGAAATCGTCAAGACTCATGTACATACCAACGATCCGGGACTGGTATTACAGAAAGCACTGACTTTTGGATCTTTAAGCCGCATTAAGATTGACAATATGCGTGAAGAGCATCAGGAAAAACTGATCAAAGACGCAGAAAAACTCGCAAAAGAACAGGAAAAAGAAGCGGAAGGAAAAGCAAAAGCAGCTGTAGGTCCGAAGAAAGATATGGGATTTATCGCTGTTTCCATCGGAGAAGGAGTCAACGAAGTATTTAACGGACTTGGTGTGGATTATCTGATCGAAGGTGGACAGACTATGAATCCAAGTACCGAAGATATGTTAAATGCGATCGAACATGTCAATGCAGATCATATCTTTATTTTCCCGAATAATAAAAATATTATTCTGGCAGCAAATCAGGCAGCAATGCTGTTGGAGGACAAAGATATCATTGTTATTCCGACCAAAACGATTCCACAGGGTATTTCTGCCATGATCAACTTTATTCCGGAGCAATCTCCTGAGGAGAACCGGGAAAATATGCTGGAAGCGATTGCAACAGTAAAAACCGGACAGGTTACCTATGCAGTGCGTGATACTGTGATTGACGACAAGGAAATCAAAGAGGGCGATTACATGGGTATCGGTGATTCCTCTATCCTTTCTGTAGGTGCAGATCGTGAAGATGTTACAAAAGATATGGTAGCGCAGATGATTGATGAGGAATCTTCCTTTATCTGTATTTATTATGGAGAAGAAGTGCTTCCGGAAGCAGTCAATGCATTACAGAAATATTTTGAAGAAACCTATCCGGAATGTGAAGTAGAAGTACAGTTTGGCGGTCAGCCGATTTATTACTATGTCATTTCTGTAGAGTAAGGAGACAGTATGAACTTAAACTCCCCTATTCGTGAAATAAAAGGGATCGGGGTAAAAACAGAACAGTTATTTCAACAGTTAGGAGTATACACCGTCGGTGATATACTCCTATATTTTCCCCGTGATTATGAAAAATACCCGGATCTGTGTGACTTAGATCAGGTGGTAGAGGGCAGAAAAAATGCCCTGTATGTCTGCGTAAAAAAGACACCCACTGTCAATACCCATTCCCGCCAGCAGGTGGCTTTGCTGGATCTGAAAGGTGAGAATCAGACACTGCGCCTGATCTGGTTTCGCAGTCCTTATATCCGATCACTTGTTCGCCCCGGCGGATGGTATGTCTTTTATGGAAAAGTCAACCAGAAAGAGGACCGCCTGACCATGGAGCAGCCCCAGATTTTCAGCCTGGGACAGTATGAGGCACTACAAAAGACCCTGCAGCCACATTACAGTCTGACCAAAGGTGTCACCAACAACTTAATTGTAAAGACAGTCCATGCGGCCATGGAAGAGATTCCTCTCGAAATGGAATATCTGCCGGAGGATATCCGCATTCGTAATCATCTGAGTGAGTATAACTTTGCATTGAAAAATATGCATTTTCCGGAAAATGAAGAAAACTGTATCATTGCCAGAAACCGTTTTGTATTTGACGAGTTTTTCTTCTTCCTGCTCAGTATGCAGCTGTCAAAAGAAAACACGCAGAGGTTAAAAAATGAGTTTACTTTCGCAGATGATTCCTTTGTGGAAGATCTGATGAACGGCCTGCCTTATGAACTGACAGGCGCGCAGAAGCGGGCAGTGGCGCAGATTCGATCTGATCTGCGGGAATCGTGCATTATGCAGCGGCTGGTGCAGGGGGATGTTGGTTCCGGTAAGACGATTGTAGCTTTTCTGGCCATGTTGGAAGTGGCGCACAACGGCTATCAGGCAGCGATTATGGCGCCTACGGAAGTACTGGCGCAGCAGCATTATGAAAAACTGACACAATTTCTGGAAGCAAACGGTATCGAAATCCCGGTTGTATTGCTGACGGGTTCTATGGGTGTGAAATCCCGCAGGGCAGCCTATGCAGTACTGGAATCCGATCAACCAGCCTTAGTCGTTGGAACCCATGCGTTAATCCAGGAAAAAGCGCAGTATCGGAATCTGGCGCTGGTTATTACCGATGAGCAGCATCGTTTCGGCGTAAAACAAAGAGAGACGTTTTCCTTAAAAGGTTCGCATCCGCACATTTTAGTTATGAGTGCGACACCGATTCCACGAACATTAGCCATTATTTTATACGGTGATCTGGATATTTCCGTGATCGATGAAGTTCCGGCAAAACGGCTGCCCATCAAAAACTGCGTGGTGAATACGTCCTACCGTAAGACCGCATATAAATTTATGGAAAAAGAGATCCGCGCCGGGCATCAGGTATATGTGATCTGCCCGCTGGTAGAGGAAAGCGAACTGGCAGAAGGTGAGAACGTCCTGGATTATGCGACACAGCTGCAGCAGGTCTTTCCATCTGATATCAAAATCGGCATGTTGCATGGGAAAATGAAACCGGATGAGAAAAACGCAGTCATGCAGGAATTCCAGGAGAACAAAATCCAGATTCTGGTATCAACGACGGTTGTGGAAGTTGGTGTGGACGTACCAAATGCCACTGTCATGATGATTGAAAATGCAGAACGGTTCGGCCTGGCGCAGCTGCATCAGCTGCGGGGGCGTGTCGGCCGTGGTGATGCGCAGTCTTACTGCATATTAATGCAGGGCAAGGACGAGCAGACGAAGAATAAACGTCTTGAGATTTTAAATAAATCCAATGATGGTTTCTTTATCGCCGGTGAAGACCTGAAGTTGCGTGGCCCAGGCGATTTCTTTGGCATCCGCCAGAGTGGAGATTATCAGTTCCAACTGGCAGATGTGTTTCAGGATGCGGATGTGCTGAGCAAAGCTTCCTATGAGGTGTCGGTGCTTATGAAAGAAGATCCGCATCTGGAGAAGGAAGAGCATCAGAGATTGCTGGTTCGGCTGCGGCAGTATGCCGGGGATCAGTTCTCGTTGTTGAATTTGTAACGTGTATTTTGCGTGATATATCCTTAAAATCAGATTTGAGGAAGAAAAGAAAATTATCAATATGTAACAAGAAAAGTTCGATTTCGGAGTTTGAAATCGAACTTTTTTGTTATTATTATACAAAAATAAATTGTGAATTTCGTAGAATACAGAATTCTACGAGAAATTATAGTCCTAACATGTCGAAAAAGCAAGGATAAAATCTAATTTACGGTAAAAACATTAAATTCTTAGTTAAATCAACGAAAATCAAAAAAATCTTTTACAAAAATCCAACTCGATAAACAACTATTTTTATCAAAGATCACTAAATTGTGTCCAAAAAAATTTCGTAGAATTCTGTATTCTGCGAAAAGGAGGGATTGATATTTGGTACGTAGTACATTGTCCACATCAGAACATGCAACATCTGATGGATATTTGCAGGGCAACATTATCTGAGCAGGCAGCAACCTGCATCTTTACTTTTACATACGACCGCATGAAACGTTATCAAGGCGAATGGCATCTGGAGCGTTCTTATACCTTCCCGGATTATTTCTTTATAGAGAGCAGCAATGGTGAACAACTGGAGAAAGAAATGAATCGCAATGAGCTGGCATCCAAAATACTGGACACCGGCGGTATTGTCACGCCTGTAGACCGCCAGGAAGAGGAATTGCTGCGCCATTTATCCGACGAATCCCATCATATGGGAATGTCCACCGGTTATATCGCAGAAGGAAAAACACATGTGACGCAGGGACCATTAGTTGGTTATGAGTCACAAATCAGAAAAATAGATCGACATAAACGGCTGGCACGGATCAGTCTGCCTTATGCAAGGGGCGAGATGGAACTTTGTATGGGGCTGGAGATTACAAGTAAGTCGTAGCGCTGTTCTTTTTAATAAGAAAGAACAGGTATGGAGATAAAGAAGTAAGGGAGAGATACATAGAAATGAAGATACCATTTTCACCGCCTGATATGACGGATTTAGAAGTAGAAGAAGTAATAGCAGCAATCCGTTCCGGCTGGATCACAACAGGTCCGAAGACGAAAGAGTTTGAAAAAGAGATTGCTAAATTTTGCGGAGTAAATCGAGCCGTCTGCCTGAATTCCCAGACAGCCTGCGCGGAAATGGCACTCCGACTGTTAGGCATCGGGGAAGGTGATGAAGTGATCGTTCCGGCTTACACCTATACAGCATCCGCATCAGTTGTATGTCATGTAGGAGCAAAACTGGTATTTGTGGATGTGCAGAAAGATAACCTTCAGATGGATTATGACCAGCTGGAAGCAGCCATCAACGAAAACACGAAGGTGATCATTCCGGTAGATCTCGGTGGTGTGCCATGCGATTATGACAGAATCTATGAAATCGTGGAAAAGAAAAAACATCTGTTCCAGCCAAAAAATGAGATCCAGAAAGCGATGGGACGTATTTCTGTGAATGCAGATGCGGCTCATGCATTTGGCGCAACCTGGCATGGTCAGAAAGTTGGTTCCATTGCAGATTTCACAAGCTTCAGTTTTCATGCAGTAAAAAATCTGACCACAGCAGAAGGCGGAGCGTTGACATGGAAATCCATTCTGGGAATTGATGATGAAAAATTATATCATCAGGCGCAGCTGTTCTCTTTGCATGGCCAGTCTAAGGATGCGCTGGCAAAAACACAGCTTGGAGCATGGGAGTATGACATTGAAGGCCCGTGGTACAAATGCAACATGACGGATATTATGGCAGGCATTGGCCTGGCACAGATGAAACGTTATCCGGGACTTCTGGAGAGAAGAAAAGAGATTATTGGTCGTTATGATGCTGCATTCAAACCATTAGGTATTGAAGTATTACCACATTATACAGATGAGTGGCAGAGCAGTGGCCATCTTTATATTACAAGAGTTCCGGGAATTGGCACTGAAGAGCGTCAGGAAATCATTGTAAAAATGGCAGAGGCCGGTATTGCAACAAACGTGCATTACAAACCACTTCCGATGATGACCGGATATAAAAAGATGGGATTTGATATCGAGGATTATCCGAATGCGTATACGAGATTTGTAAATGAGATTACGTTACCGCTTCATACAAAGCTGACAGATGAAGAAGTGGAGTATGTAATTGAAAATTACTGCAGAATCATCGGTGAATATATCAGATAAACGGAGAGAACGTTATGAGAAAGTGGAAAGACCTTCCGAAGTTTATGCAATGCGAGGAAGTGCGGGAATATTATGACATTCTGGCAAAAAAGAAGTTCAGTCTGCGCCTGAAACGGATCTTTGATGTGGTGGCTGCAACAATTGTTCTGATCATCACAGCAATTCCGATGCTGATTATCAGCATTAAGATCGCGACGGAATCCAAAGGTGGCGTGTTCTATCGCCAAGAGCGTGTGACTGCATATGGAAAGAAATTCCGAATCCATAAGTTTCGGACGATGGTAGCAAATGCGGATCAGATTGGATCTGCTGTTACTGTATCCGGTGACAGCCGTGTGACACCGACCGGAGCATTTCTTCGGAAATATCGTCTGGATGAGCTACCACAGGTGTTCGATGTGTTGAATGGTGATATGAGCTTTGTGGGAACCAGACCGGAAGTGCCGAAGTATGTCAAAAAATATACGAAGGAGATGCGTGCAACATTGTTGCTCCCAGCAGGAATTACAAGTGAGGCAAGTATCCGTTATAAAGATGAGGCTGAATTGCTGAATGCGGCCGAGGATGTGGATCAGGTGTATGTGAAAAAGGTATTGCCTGGAAAGATGAAATACAATCTGGAAAGTATTCGGAAGTTTAGTTTTGTAGGTGAATTAGTGACAATGGTGAGAACTGTATTGGCAGTTCTGGGGAAAGATTATGAGTAGGAGAATGTGCGTATTATGTGTGAAAAATTATCTATAGGTATTATTGCATATAATGAAGAGGCATTTTTGCCTAATTTATTGGATGATATGAATGCTCAGAAATATCCCCATGAATTAATGGAAATTATTCTCATAGATAGTGGATCTAGTGACAGAACGAAATATTTAATGAATGAATTCAAAAAAAATAATACGGATTTTTATTCTGTGCAGGTTTTGGATAATACGAAAAAAGTGCAGGCAGCAGGCTGGAATGTTGCTATAAAGAATTTTACAGGTGATGTACTTGCTCGTATTGATGCACATACAAAGGTGACACCAGAATATTCTGAACGTGTAATGGAAAATATCAAAGATGGTGAAATGGTAGTTGGAGGAATCCGCCCATGCATAATTGAAAAAGATAATTCATTGGCTAATGTATTGCTTCAAACGGAAAATTCGTTATTTGGAAGTAGCATTAATTCCAGCAGAAGAGGACAGGAAAAAAGTTATGTAAAAACTATGTTTCATGCAGCGTATAGAAGAGAAGTATTTGAAAAAGTAGGATTGTTTAATGAAGAATTACTTCGAACGGAAGATAATGAGTTTCATTATAGAATCAGAAAAGCTGGATATAGATTATGTTATGATCCAACAATTGTTTCCTATCAATATGCAAGAAGTGATTTTAAAAGAATGATTAAGCAAAAATATGGGAATGGATATTGGATTGGAAAGACTTTAAAAAAATGTCCTGGATGTATAAGCATATATCACTTAGTACCATTTGCGTTTGTAATGGCAATTATTTTAACAAGTATATTAGCACTTTTGGGTATATGGCAATTGGGGGCATTAATGTGGGGACTGTATAGTGTGTTTGCAATTGGAAATACAGTTATTTCAGGGATAAAAAATAAATTTTATGTTCAAAGTATATTAATGCCGATTATGTTTTTAACTTTACATATATTATACGGAGTTGGCACAGTAAAAGGGGTAATAGATAGGTGAAATGATGGAATATAAGGATTTAATTACTATAATTGTGCCAGTATATAGGGTAGAAAAATATTTAAAGAGATGTGTAGAAAGCATCTTGGCTCAATCATATTCTAAATTGGAAATAATCCTTGTTGATGATGGATCAGATGATTTGTCACCAGATATTTGTGATTATTATCGAGAACAAGATTTTAGAGTTAAGGTTATACATAAAATAAATGGTGGATTGTCAAGCGCACGTAATGCTGGATTGGAATCTGCTACGGGAAAATACATAAGTTTTATCGATTCAGATGATTATATACCAAAAGATTATATAGCCACATTATATAAGTTGATAATTGATAATTCTGCTGAGATGAGTAAGGTCAACTACAAAGAGGTATATGATGACAGTGGGATAACAGAATCGGAAAGAAATAAAGAAGCTATTGTGTACACAAATCATGATGTTGAACGTGCTTTTTTGGATCTGAAAATCGATAGTGCATGCGTGTTTTTGTATTCTAAAGAATTGATAGGAAATACAAGATTTATTGAAGGAAAAACTAGTGAAGATATTCCTTTTAATTTCGAGATATTTCAAAAAGCGATGAAATTTGTTTATTTACCAGTAGAAAAATATTGCTATTATTACAATCTAAATTCAATAAGCAATGGTTGTTTTAATAAGAATATGTTAAATTACTTGAATTTCCGGAAAATAATATATGATTTTTATTTACAGAGAAATGATTTGTATATGAAAAATAAGTCAGAAGTTCTTTATGCTAAAGCGGCCATGGGATTAATGGCCAGAATAGCTTTATATGGAGTTGAAAAAGACCTGTCAGAACAGGAATATAAAAAAATAATGAAGGATGTTTTCAAAAAACATAAAAAAATATTTTTTAAAGATAAAGAAATCGCAATGTCCAGAAAAATATTAGCTATTCTGGTTTTTGATTTTTATCCAATAACGAAGATTGTGAAAAGG
>CAKRKO010000014.1 GCA_934358495.1 uncultured Eubacterium sp.
GAGATTGTACTCCCACTGAGAAAGACTTGTTATTACTCATCACTTGCAGAAGTGGGAGTCTTCTCGACTGAGATAAACCTACCGATCCCCAAGTACATATGCCCGGAGAATTTTAAATGGCGCCGGTCCAATTTCAAGCACCTTTTCGTAAAAAGCAGAATCCGTATAAGTATCGGGATTCTGTTTTTTCATATCTTTCTGCAGATCATGAAATTCCAGATACCCGATATAATATTTCAGATAATTAGCCGGTTCGCCCACGATCAATTCAAAGATATCCCGCAGCACTTCTTCATCTGTGAACCCATACGTGGAAAAGAACGTTGCTGTATCATCTAACGTCCAGTTCTCATAATGAATCCCTATATCTGCAGTGGCATACAGACTCAGAATTGCTGCCTGATTTGCGGCACAGAGTCTGGCAGCATCCTCGGACAATCCGGCATAGGTGTAAGAATGTAATTCCACAAACGTTGCCCACCCTTCGGTGTAACCCGGATAGCTAAGCAGCGAGCGGATCGGCAGATCACAAACAGAGTGAAAATATACATTCTGGTACAAATGCCCCGGAAATCCTTCGTGCGCCAGCGTGGTAAAAAGCCGAAGCCCTTCATACCCATTTTTCTGATTGATATAAATCGCATTTTCTGTCAGATGATCCAGTGGAGAGGTCAGGTAAAAGGCAGGTGAGAGATAGTCTTCCATGGCTTCATTCACATATTTGACAGTTGCGTTACATTCAGGAAATACCGGAAATTCTTCGGAAATAGCATTCTGCAGGGTGACAAGCATTTCTTCCGGAGACTGCGTTGTAATGGCGCAGTTTTCTAATTCGGCGGGCAGATCAGGATTCTGCTCCAGCAATTGCGAGATAAGAAGGAAATCTTCTTTGCGCTGGTTTGCGGTACGTTTTTTCAGTGAAGCTATGCTGTCGTTGCTTCCCGTGCAGTCCTGGACCAGATATTCATAATATTCTGTGCCTTCCGGAAAATGGCAGAGTCCGGCTTCATTGATGGTATGATCGGAAAGTTTTTCCAAGGTGTCAGCCAGCTGGTTAAAGGCCGGAAACACTTCCTGTTCCAGAATGGCCTGATTCTGCTCCTGATAAGCAAACTGTTCATTTTTTGACAAGTCCGTCAAAGCAGCTGCTTTCTGATTAAATGTTGTTACCAAATAATGCTGCTTCGGATTGGATGTAAAATCATGACACTGATCGACAATGACCCGGGCTGTGTAAGAGGGCATAAAACGTCCGGCAGCAGCTTTTTCCCCTTCATAAGCACAGATCTGGGAAAAATAGCGTGGAATGTCAGCCAGCAATTCCAGATAATCAGAAATATCCTGCTGATTGCGAAAGCTGTATTCTGCCAGCAGGATAGGAAGCTGGGATTGCAGACCGGTGGTCGGCGTCAATGGTTCGTCATAGCAGTAAAAGTTTGCACCTGCTTTAGTCCTCATCAGATGATCGTTAAGAATATCCAACGTCAGTTGATTTTTGCCGGAAAGTTTGTCGGGATCAAATTGCTGCAGCGCGGTGAGAATATTTTCTGCAAAGGCGGCAGCTTTTTTCGGAGAATCTGCAGTGTAGGAGCCAAGGGAAGTTTGATACTCTGTGATGCCATATGCGGACGGATCTTCCAGCGTATAGTGCAGGTTCAGCAGATTTGCAGATGCTTCCTGTTTAAATAATTCTGTCAGATAGGTATCGAATGAAGTATCGGCGTCCAAGGTGGAAGTTTGCCCGGCAGCAGATTCAGAGTTGTGGACAGTGTCTGGAGATGTTTGCTGATCTTCGTTTAGAAACTGCACAATCCATGTGTCAGAATCCGCACAGTTGCAGACGGCTGCGCAGAAAATGCCAAGTCCAATGAGGAAAAGGGCAAGACAAAGGGAAAATCGGATTTTATGGAAAAAGCGGAAGTGGCAGTGTCGCATGGCTGATACCGGAGGTTTATACATAGAATTACTATATAGGTATGCATATTTCACAGATTTATTAATAAAGACAGCGTATTATGTCTATTTAAATGTATTGAGAACAACATAGAAAAAGTCTGAAGAGAGGATGTATGTCAGTCATCACATTATGTAATAGGAATTCTCTGGATTTGTCCCTTGCGGTACGTATTCAGATTGTGTATAATTGATTTGTTAACCAACCAAAATATTTGATATACAAAATATAAAAATGTAGATACAACTGAATTTATTTATAGTTATGTCAGGAGGAACGCATTGGAAGGATACAATACACTTCATGACCTGCTGGTCAAATTGTTTAACGAAATCATGAATATAGAAGAAAAGGCGATCATTACAGAGGAGTTCAAGGACATTTCCAATAACGATATGCATATTATCGAGGCTATCGGACTGGATGAGCCGCGGAGCATGTCTTCAGTTGCAAAGGATTTGTCTGTTACCGTGGGAACGCTGACCATTGCCATCAATAACCTTGTAAAAAAAGCCTACGTAAAACGTGTCAGAAGTGAAAAAGACCGCCGTGTGGTTTTGATCTCTTTGACGGACAAAGGCGTGAAAGCGTACCATCACCATGCAGACTTCCATGATGAAATGATCAAAGCGACACTGAACGGTCTGGATGAGGAACAGACCAAGGTGCTTGTAAAGGCGCTGACGAACCTGAGTACATTTTTTCGTACGTATGGTAAATAAGATTTGGGTGCCAAAACACCCATATGCAAGCACAGGTGGACTTAGAACTTTTGACAATGTAGTCTAAAAAAAGAATATCGACATGTAGTTCAGCATAAGTTGTTAGAAAGCCCCGAGGGAGCAGACAGCTTATGCTGAATTTTTTATGGGTTATTATGATTTTGGCGGGAATTGTATATGCGGCTTTTGCCGGGAATCTTCCGGCGGTGACAGATGCAGCGTTAGATTCGGCGCAGCAGGCGGTGACGTTGTGTATCACTATGGCTGGCGTGTTGGCGTTCTGGGTAGGATTGATGAGGATCGCTGAAAGCGCCGGCATGATGCAGCGTGCGGCAGATTGCATTTATCCAGTGCTTCATTTTCTGTTTCCCCGTGTGCCTAGGGAACACCCTGCCTGTAAATCCATTGCGGCAAACTGCATTGCTAATTTTTTCGGTCTTGGCTGGGCTGCAACTCCGGCAGGACTGCAGGCCATGGAAGATTTGGATGAATTGGAAAAAGAACGGACACTGATCCAGGCGGTACATCAGCCATACAAGAAAAAATATGATTTCAGCTCTGACCGGATCCGCCATACATCAGCCCGGAAAGAAAAAGAGGCATCCACGGAAATGTGCACTTTTCTGGTGTTAAATATTTCTTCTCTGCAGTTGATTCCTGTGACAGTTATTGCTTATCGAAGTCAGTATGGTTCGCCGGATCCAACGTGTATAGTGGGCGCTGCGATCGTGGCAACGGCATGTTCCACATTGGCGGGAATTATATTTGCAAAAATTATGTCTGTGGTAGATCAAAAAAGGGGATATTGAATTATGCAGCGTGTATTATTATTTCTGTCAGATTTTATTATTCCGCTTTTTATTATGGTAATCCTCATGGCAGGGCTTCTGAATCGGCGGAATGCTTATGAGGACTTTGTAAAAGGCGCAAAAGACGGTCTGAAAACAGCGGTAGATATTTTACCCACCCTTGCCGGACTAATGGTGGCAGTGGGCATTTTACGGGCTTCCGGGCTGCTTGATGCACTGGCACGAACGCTTGGAAGCTGCGTGGACCAGATCGGATTTCCGTCACAGCTTGTTCCGCTGGCGGTGGTTCGAATGTTTTCTTCTTCGGCGGCTACTGGTTTGCTGCTGGATATTTATGAGCAGTTTGGAACCGATTCCAGACTGGGGCAGATCGCGTCAGTCATGATGAGCAGTAGTGAGACGATATTTTATACGATGAGTATTTATTTTATGACGGTTAAGGTAAAAAAGACACGCTGGACATTGGCGGGGGCGCTGGTGGCGACCGTAGCGGGGACCATGGCCAGCGTGATGCTGGTGAATTTTCTTGTTTAGGGTGGTTTTAAAAGAAGCTGAAAGCAAAACTCCAATGCCGGCACGACTGATTTCCTATCTGCGCTGCGCCGCTTATCTCCGACCGCTTTCGCGAACTCACCAACAGCAAAATCAGCTGTTGGCTCAAACACACTCCTGCGGTCGGGCTATGCTCGCTTCGATAACGAAAATCAGTCTATCGCCTTGCCTTGGAGTTTCGCTTCCAGCTTCTTTTATCTACGCCGTGGCACTGCGTGACACGCATGCATATACTTCACTGAAGTAATAAGCACTATGCTGCATGCGCAGATTAACATATTGAAAGATGACTTGCATGTAAGCGCCTGGCTATGGACGCTACCCTTGACAGAAGAAAAAAAGAACGGCTTTCCCTTTGTTACCGACGGCGAAGAACTCAAGAACATGTAGATTTTCTCCGTCGCCGGCAACAGTGTAGCCGTTCTTTTTTTCTCTTTCAAGGGCATGCCGCTGCGCGGTAGCTGAATTTCTCCCTCGGGCTCTGAATCTAAGAACATATAGCGGCTTCACCGCCCAAATAAGCAAATCCCCATAACTGTCGGATTAGTGTTGATTCTGTATAATACGGGGTTTCGTATGAATATACACAATGGAAGAAGTAAATTCTCTTGTTTTAAATTACCCTAAACAGGAATTTATACTGTGAGTTCCTGCATGAGTTTTGCCACAGTGGTAATCTCGTGAATCTCCCCAACCCGGGACCCACAGAAAATCAGTCCGTTATCCAGATCTCCAACAACAGCATTGATCAGTGCCTGTGTGATACAGTAAGGCGCAGTAGCCGGATTGCAGGCCTTCAGACAGTTAAAACAATGGGAGATTTTATCTGGTGCAGCCAGCATCCGCTCGATAAAAGCATTTTTGATGGCACGCCCAGGCATTCCCACCGGACTTTTGATGATAATGACATCTTCTTCGGATGCATTGACATAAGCCTGTTTATAGGCATCGCTGGCATCGCATTCCTCGGTTGCCACGAAGCGAGTGGCTGCCTGAATACCATCTGCCCCCAGTTCCATGACATGCTTGACATCTTCTGCAGTAAACATGCCTCCGGCGACAAATACCGGAATGGAAGTCTGATACTTTTCTTCGTAGGTCTGCTTCAACGCAATGATGTTGCGGATCTCGGTGTCATAATTAAGAGCGGGAATATCATCCAGCTGTTCGCGGGAAAAACCGAGATGTCCGCCAGCCAGAGGTCCTTCAATGACCAGAAAATCAGCGGTGCGGTGATATTTCCTATCCCAGAATTTTAAAATAACATTTGCAGATTTTGTGCTGGATACGATAGGCGCCAATGCTACATCATATCCTTCCGCAAATTTTGGAAGTTCTGTCGGCAGTCCGGCACCGGAAATAATAGCATCCACACCTGCGGAACAGGCAGTTTTGACATAGGTTTCATATAACTGGGTCACAGCCATGATGTTGACAGCGACCATGCCATTCCCATTGGCAATTTCTTTTGCTTTTTTTATCTGTTCCGGCAACACTCTTAAATTAGTCTCCTCCGGATGTTTTGCAAAATCGGGATCGTCGTAGCCAATCTGCGCAGTAGAGAGAACTCCCATCCCGCCTTCTCTTGCAACAGCGCCTGCCAGACGGCAGCGGCTGACACCGATTCCCATCCCGCCCTGAATGATCGGGAGTTTCAAAAACTTATCTTTCAGATGTAGAGATTTCATTAATTTCATAGTATGTTTCTCACTTTCTATATAATTTCGTGTTTATCGCAAAATAAGCATTCCCCCGCTTCAAGTGCGTAGAGCACTAAGCGGTGGGTAAGGGGGATGCTTATGTCAGTGGGAGTTAAAAGCTCCCACTGACAGGTCGCAAAGCGACTGCGTTCATGAGCAAGTAGCGAAAGCGGATTGCGAATGTCCGCTTTACAAATAAATTTTGCGACATATCATATAACATATAATTTGATGATTGAAATATTTGAAAATCAAAATAATATTACACCACAAAAATAACTACGTCAATATAAAAAGCGTGAAAAACGAGTATAAGTAGTATTTAATACCATGTGAACATTCGCTTGATATTTTGTATGAAATGGTATACGATATCATACAGATTTTTAGGAAATAAAAATTTGATGACATACATACTGGGAGGGTATTTGAACATATGGAGCAGGATAAGACATTTCTGGGGACAGAACCGATCGGAAAATTATTAGTAAAACTGGCGGTTCCGACGGTTATCGCGCAGTTAGTGAATATGTTGTACAACATCATAGATCGTGTGTATATCGGACATATTCCAGGTGAGGGCAGTATGGCATTGACCGGCGTGGGCGTCTGCATGCCTTTGATTTTGATCATTGCGGCTTTTGCAGCGCTGGTGGGATCTGGCGGCTCCCCGCGGGCATCTATTTATATGGGAAAAGGTGATCATGATACGGCTGAAAAAATCTTAACCGGTTGTCTGAGTCTTCAGATTATTGTTTCCATTATTTTAACTGTAATTTTGCTGATTTGGAACAAAGATCTGTTATTGATGTTTGGTGCCAGTGAAAATACGATTACTTATGCCACAGCATACATGAATATCTATGCGGTTGGTACGATTTTTGTACAGATTACCCTCGGAATGAATACATTTATCACAGCTCAGGGAAAAGCAACTACAGGAATGATGACGGTTTTGATTGGTGCTGTTGCAAATATTATTCTGGATCCGATTTTTATTTTTGGTATGCATATGGGAGTGAGAGGTGCAGCACTGGCGACCGTAATTTCGCAGGCTCTATCCTGCATCTGGGTACTGTTTTTTCTGTCCGGGAAAAAGACACTGCTTCGGATTAAAAAAGAAAATATTGTGCCGGGACTTCGGTTGGTTCCGCCATGCGTGGCACTTGGAGCATCCATGTTTGTCATGCAGGCCAGTGAAAGTGTGATTTCTGTCTGCTTCAATTCCTCTTTGTTAAAATATGGCGGGGATATTGCAGTAGGAGCTATGACAATTCTGACCAGTGTCATGCAGTTTGCTATGTTGCCGCTTCAGGGAATCGCCCAGGGTGCACAGCCAATCACGAGTTATAATTATGGTGCAAAAAAAATCTCCAGGGTAAAGCACAGTTACAAGATCCTGCTTTGTGTCTGCGTAATTTATTCTACAATTTTGTGGGCGATTATTATGGCATTTCCGTCAGTATTTGCAAAACTGTTTACTGTAGATGCACAACTTATCGCATTTACAGCTAAAGCACTTCGTATCTATTGCCGCGTATTATTAGTATTTGGTATACAGATTGCCTGTCAGATGACATTTGTATCCATTGGAAATGCACCATGTTCTATTTTCGTGGCCATCCTGCGTAAATTTATTTTGTTGATTCCATTGATATACATTTTGCCACACTTTATGGAGAATAAAACGAATGCAGTATATATGGCAGAGCCGGTGGCGGATATTATAGCAGTGAGCTGCACATTGATATTGTTTTTGGTGCAGTTTCGGAAATCCTTGCAGAAATTGGCTCCGGAAATTTAAATTCTTGTTTGTCATTTAAGGAACAAGATGAAAAAACTCCAATGCAGGCACGACGGATTTCCTATCTTCGCTGCGCCGCTTATTTCCGACCGCTCCCGCGAACTCACCAACAGCAAAAACAGCTGTTGGCTCAAACACACTCACGCGGTCGGGCTATGCTCGCTTCGATAACGGAAATCCGTCTACCGCCTCGCCTTGGAGTTTTTTCATCTTTGTTCCATTTACGCGACGGCACCGCGTGCCACGCATGCACACAAGCTAATGACAAATATTCGTTGTGTCGCATGCGCAGATTTACGAATTGCCCCATATTTCAAGCCGAACACACGTGAAACTTTTTTACATTCATAGTGTAAATCAGCGTGCACAACACAATGTTGAGAGTTAGTATGGAGTGGATGTGCACGTGGTACACGGTGCGTCGTGTAAATAAGGAAAATCTGGAAGTAAAATCCGAGACAAGACGATAGGGTGATTTTCGTTACCACAGCGAGCATAGCCCGCCTCCGTGAGTGTGTTTGAGCACGCTGTTTTTGCGTGCGAGTTCGCGCAAGGAGGCGGAGATAAGCGGCGCAGCGGAGGTAGAAAATCATCCGTGTCTGTCTGGATTTCACTTCCAGATTTTCCTTTACACAGACAAAGAAGAATTTATTTTCGGTGCCGTAATATCATCCAGATTGCAATTACAATGACAATAATGATCAGGAAAATATCCCAGAACTTCTGTGTCAGATTCAGGTGAAGTGCCTCAATCATACCGATAAAGATAACGAAAGCACCAAGAATCAGCTGCAACATGGAACGCTGTACCAGACCGACTTCGTTGGAACTACGGGATTGCAGTAATCCAAAGATACCGTATACGAGGCAGATAGCACCCAGAACCGGCAGTACATACATGGTGTCAATGGAATCGGTAAAAATAATGGCAAGGATAATCACCACTCCGATCAGTGTGACATAAGTACTCCAGCTAAATGGTTTCTTTTTTTTCATAAGTATAAACCTTTCTATTACTAAAATTACAAAGTGAACAGATAACATAATAGCATATTTTATCTGGATAGTGTAGCAGATTGCAAATATCTGTCCAGTACAAAAATGCTGGAATGAAAAACGCTGCTCCGATGTGAAGCAGCGTTTTTTTGTATGGCTTAACTTTTTTCGATACTAAGATAATTGTCGAAAATAATTTTTTGCTTATGCAAGTCCCGGTGCAACAGTAAGGATGATTGCACAGAGAATTGTTCCAACTAAAGTCATGATAACTGTCTGTAAGAACATCGGTAAGTAAGCATCTTTAATCTTAACCTGAGCCAGTCCGGTTGTAATTAGGATCAGTCCGTTAACCGGCAGTGTCTCGAATGTGGAAACTGCGATAGCTGCACAACGAGCAAGTGCGTTCGGGTTCAGAACCGGGTTAGCTGTCCAGATATAAGCGGCAGCAACCATTGGAAGTGCGATACTTAAAGCTGCTGGCGGTGAAGATGTAAATGCTACTACGATGATAGCAAGTACGATACCGATTACTAACGGAGAAGCTTTCATGCCGAAGAGGATTCCAACGAAACCGTTGAACGCATCTGTGTGCTGTACAACTGCTGCGAAACCAGCTGCAGCTGTCAGAGTCATGATTGCGCTTGCACCATTTGCAGCACCAATATTTAAGGAATTGAGAACATTGCCTGCCCATGCCGGGAAGCCTTTTTTCTCATTGTCTTTGAAGTGCGGAGCCATCAGGATGATTACTGCTGCGATACCGGATACCAGAGCTAAAGAAGCGATCTGTACGATAGCGAAAAGCAGGAATACAACTACTAACGGAATTATAGCGAGTGCGAAATGCGGAAGTTTTTTTGCATTGTCATCCGGAATCGGCTCACAGTTACCATAATCAAATGTCTCGCCTTTTCTCATCTCTTTGATGATGAAGGTGGAGCAGATGAAGTATACACCAACCTCGATTACGATGAAGGAAATGAATCCTGGGATTGGAGCAGCACCCGGGCTTGTCTTCAGGATGCTCATACAAATAATGTTATTGATACTTAATACGAATGGAGCAGAGTTAGCACCACAGCTTAAAGCCAGCATAGCCGGAACCATACGTCTCGGAATACCGATGCGGCTTGCCATGTACATACAGATCGGGAATGTAGCGAAGATAGCTACGAAACCGTCTACACCACCGTATGTAAGGATACATTCGATAAGTAACATAATTAAAACGGCACGTTTTGCCTGTTTTTCTTTATTGTTTACCGGCATAACGAATTTGTTTACTAATGTGGAAGCGATAGACTGAGCAGCACCGCTGTCAGCTAATACTTTACCAAATAAACCGCCTAAGAATACAGTCGGGAAAATTGCTGTGATCATTCCGCAGACACCGCCGATTTCCCATACGCCGGTTGCTGCATTTTCTTCAACGGCACCAACATACAGAGATGTGAATGCGTCGTTTGCGTTCAATCCGTTTGTTACTGCTACAATAACGCCGCAGAGCGGAGCCAGATACAGTACGGATACGTTTTTGTAGGCGCCATACAGGAAAATAGCAAGAGCGACTACAATACCAATAATACCTAAAGCCATAAATCAAACCCTCCTAAATTTTAAAAAAGTTAAGCAAGTGTGAAATTTATAAACAAAATATAAACTCCATGAGGATATTATACATAGATGGTAAGACCATGTCAATAAAAAATATGCAAAATGCACAATTGAAAAAGAAAAAATATAATGAATTAGACAAAATGCTTCCAAATGTTGCAAAAATCCTGAATATACAGGGTGACTTTTTAGGCCAGAAAAAAGAAATGCAACGAAAGCAGATGAAGTGTTGCATTTCTTTAAATAAAACATGTGTCTAATAATACTTACCGATTCATAAAAAATACAGAGGAATCGCGGTTGTTCCGGTCGATCAGCGAATTGTATACAAGGCAGTGATACTGATAAAGCAGATCATCGTATTCGCTGCTGTCAGTATGTGAATAATAATTATTGTCAGAATCCACATATCCTACGGTATTGATGATCGGAAGTTTCTGATATAATGCAGCCAGATATTTGTTGTACTGTGTCATCGGCAGACCGGCAGTCTGCAGCACCAGTGTGGACAGGTAGTTTGCACTGATGTGATTTAATGTTGCTTCCGGAATGTCATAATTTGCCCAGATGACAAACGGTGTTGTGTAGCGGAGCTGTTGCTGTTCCGTGGAGAGGTTATCCAGGTTTGTACCGAACAGTTCCTCGTAAAATTCATCTTCAATAGATGGCAGATGGTCGCCAAACATACAGATGATGGTCGGTTCTGATACGCTGCTGAAGTAGTTTACCAGTTCCTGGAACGCTTCATCGGAGCGTTTTACCAGAGACAGATAGCGGTTTGCCTTTGGGTAGATGCCGCTCATGTTTGTGACGTACACTTCCTGTGCAAAGTTTGTATAGGACATTGCGTATCCGCCGTGGTTCTGCATGGTGACGTTAAAGAGGAAAAATGGTTTGGAAGTATCCCGGTTTTCGTACATGTTTTCCACCATGGAGTAATCGTAGCTGTCGCTGACAAAACGGCGCAGTAGCATGTGACGGTCAGGATAACGCTGGTTTAGCAGAGACTCATACTCAGAGACATCGTTATTCTGTTTGTAAGTGTCGAGAATGTCCTGATCCACAAAATCTTCAATGCTGATGTAGTTTTCAAATCCAAGCAACGGATATACGTTACGACGGTTCCAGCCTTCTCCATAATACGGGTGAAAAGCAGTTTCGGAGTAACCGAGAGAGCCTAACGTGGACACCAGGGATGGAACGGTATCCTTCACGTAGGACTGATATACGTTACAGCCTGTTGGTAAAAAGGAGATGGAATCTCCGGATAAAAATTCAAATTCACTGTTACTTGTTCCAGCACCGAATACCGGCATGGACAGATAACCTTTGATCGTATTTTCTGTGAGGCTGTGGATAAACGGCATGTAATCCTCGTTTGTCTCCAGATTGCCAAGGGCACCCAGGTCAGCCAGGGATTCATTCATAATACAGATGATATTTGGTTTCGTGCCATCTGCGTTGGCTATGTAATCATTTTTACCGGTCAAAAGGTTCGTGCTTGTATCGCTGTCCGGGTCAACATCGGCATCTTTTAATGTCTTGGCCACATAATCACTGACATTATTCGGATCATAGTCAGAAGGTTTCCGGATAATGAGATATTTTGTGTTGAGGCAGAAGTTAAAGAAAGAACCGGTGCGGTGATAACCTCTGGCCTGATCCCAGAAATCAGGTTTGTAACCAAGGTTTGCTGCGTGATCGGTGAAAAATAAGGAAACCACAACGACTGCGATATAAGCTGCCGGGGCAAGTTTTGCAAAAAGTTTGAATTTCAATTTTTTCGGCTTGATGTTGACACTTTTTTTGTTTACCAGGTAGATCAGGAAAAACATAATGGAGCCAAGGATCAGCTTCCAGCTGAGTTCATAGGTGTAACCGTCGGAAACACTTAAGCCTGTTTTAAAAGTAAGAATATCCAGCGGAACAAAAGGAGAACCGCGGAACAGTTCGATAAAGTAGTTCAACAGGGACCATACATATAAGGATATGTTTACGATCAGTCCAACCATATGATAACGTCCGGTGATCAGGTAGAAAAACAGATAGAATACCAGATAGATCATATAGTTGGCAAGGAACGTTGGCACGGAAAACCACCATATATAGTTTTCGTTAAATACTTCTACCATCTGAATGCTAAGGATTGGCATAATAAAAAAAAGTGCCGTGTTTGCAAATGTCTTGTATTTCTCATCGACGGATGGCTTAGCGACGATCAGAAATCCTGCTACGGGTCCGGCGATGAGAGACAACACAAAAAGAACGGTGCCGTATGTCAGATTCAGGTCCGGATCCAGATAAAGCCGCCAGTTGGCGGACACAAATAGAATCATAAAAATACAGACCGCCAGTCCAAGCAGGCGGATCTTTTTTTCTGCGAATGAAATATGCATGTTTTTATCTTCCCGTTTCTATATAATAATGTATCTGTTTAAAATAAGTATGATATATCTGCTTATTTTAAACTGTTTTTTATGGAATCATTCAGAGTGCTTTCCACTGAGAATTATTACATAAAACCTGTTAATGGTCACTAAGATATATTAAATATCACGGAAGAAAATATGTCAACTAGTAAAACTGTGAAGAAAGAGTGAAGATATTTTTAAGACTATTTTTTTAAAGAGCGCATATAAAAATGCATTTTATGGAAAAACCCCCGATAAGCACCGGGGGGAATGTATTTTATTTTTATCTCAGTCTGAGTTGAGACTCCCACTTCTGCAAGGTGAGTAATAACAAATATTTCTCAGTGGGAGTTCAATCTCCGACTGAGATAAACGCTCCGCGAGAATGTGCAGTGATTCTGAGATGAAGATGTCAGCTTACGCTGACCAGAATCACGCACCAAGTCTCACGTGCGTTCGACTTAAATTAGATGCCGGTTGTCTGACACAAATGTCAGATTATGACGGAAACTCGATCTCAAGTTCATCAATGGCTACGCGGATCTCATCATCATTTAATTCCTGCATGTCCGGAATATGGATGGTGCCGCCGATATTTGCTGTTTCCAGAATTTTATCATATAATTTTAAGGACAGTTCGTGCGGAAGCTGTATGCCGACATTTACATGCTCGCCATTTGCGGTAACGATGACAACCTGGTCCATTTTTTTCGGAAGCAGGATGCATCCGGTGCAGTTTGCGTAGAACTGAATTGGTTTGTTACAGTCTCTGAGTGAAAATGTTTTCATGAAATCAATACCTCCCTGATCACGTAAAATAGAGTTGCTATTTTCTGTCTATCAGTATAGTATAAAAACATGAATTTGCATAGTGTTTCATCAGAAAAAAGGAGCGAAACAGATGAAAAAAGCAGAAATTTTAAAAGAATGGATCGATGGGTCAGATAATATTGTGTTTTTTGGCGGAGCCGGCGTCTCTACAGAGAGCGGCATCCCGGATTTCCGAAGTGTGGACGGACTGTATCATCAGAAATATGATTATCCGCCGGAGACAATTTTGAGTCATACTTTTTATATGGAAAAGACAGAGGAATTTTACCGGTTTTATCGTGACAAAATGCTGGCACTGGATGCAAAACCGAATGCAGCGCACTTGAAACTGGCAGAACTGGAAAAAAAGGGCAAACTGAAAGCGGTTGTCACGCAGAATATTGACGGACTGCATCAGGCGGCCGGCAGTAAAAATGTATTGGAACTTCACGGAAGCGTACATCGCAATTATTGCAGAAAATGCGGAAAGCTATATGATGCGCAATATATTAAGAATTCAACGGGAGTTCCGAAGTGTGACTGCGGCGGACAGATTAAGCCGGATGTTGTATTATATGAGGAAGGTCTGGATTCTGCCACCATGCAGGCATCCATCCGTTTTATCAGTCAGGCTGAGGTGCTGATCATCGGTGGAACAAGCCTTGCTGTTTATCCGGCAGCCGGACTGATTGATTATTACCGGGGAAATAAACTTGTGCTGATCAACAAATCTGCGACACCGCTGGATAATCGTGCGGATCTGGTGATCCAGGCACCTATTGGGGAAGTATTTCAGCTGGTTTGCTAAAAGATTCTATTCAAGTCGAACGCACGTGACACAGGATGATTGCATAAGCATGTAAAAATATAATTGGAAAATGAATGATTGAGGTGAATGAATGGCATATCGATATGAAGTGGGAGATATCGTAAAGTTAAAAAAGAAACACCCCTGCGGTAGTTTTGAGTGGGAAATCCTCCGTGTGGGAGCAGATTTTCGGTTAAAATGCCAGGGCTGCGGGCATCAGATCATGGTTGCGCGAAAGATTGTGGAAAAAAACACAAAAGATTTAAAAAAACACTTGCCTGATTGATAAAAATATGGTAACATAGGCAATCGTGATATACAATATCCTTGCTCTCTACGGATGAGCAGAGGGCCAAAAGACCACAAGGAGGTAAGAAAGCATGAACAAGTATGAATTAGCATTAATTGTTAGTGCCAAGATCGAAGATGACGCCAGAGCAGCAGTTGTTGAGAAAGCAAAAGAGTATATTACTCGTTTTGGCGGTACAGTAACAGAAGTTGAGGATTGGGGTAAGAAAAAATTAGCTTACGACATCCAGAAAATGAGCGAAGGCTTCTATTACTTCATTCAGTTCGATGCTGCAGCAGAAGTACCTGCTGAGTTAGAGCAGAGTGTTCGTATCATGGACAACGTGCTGAGATTTTTATGCGTTAGAAAAGACGAGGCATAATTTCACAGTAGAGAAGGAGTTATCCTTATGAATAAAGTAATTTTGATGGGACGTTTGACCCGTGATCCTGAGGTTCGTTATTCTCAGGGTGAACAGGCAACCGCAATCGCAAGATATACAGTTGCAGTAGATCGTAGATTCCGTCGTGACGGCGACAGCCAGACAGCAGATTTTATCGGCTGTGTAGCATTCGGACGTCAGGCAGAGTTCGCAGAGAAATATCTGCGCAAAGGAACCAAGATTGCCCTTACAGGCAGAATTCAGACAGGCAGCTATACCAACCGTGACGGACAGAAAGTTTACACCACGGACGTAGTTGTAGAGGAGCAGGAGTTCGCAGAGAGCAAAGCAGCAAGCGCTGAGCATGCAGCAAATTTTGCGCCGGCAGACAGACCTTCCCCTAGCAACGCGGTAAGCGATGGCTTTATGAATATTCCGGACGGAATTGATGAGGAATTACCATTTAACTAAACAGGAGGTAAACTATCATGGCTTATAATAAAGATGGAAAAAGCGATTCTCCGATGAAGAGAAGAGGCGGCCGCAGAAGAAAAAAAGTTTGTGTATTCTGTGGAAAAGACAATGTGATTGATTACAAGGATACAAATAAATTAAAGAGATACATCTCTGAGAGAGGAAAAATCCTTCCGAGAAGAATCACAGGAAACTGTGCAAAACATCAGAGAGCTATCACTGTAGCAATCAAGAGAGCACGTCACGTTGCTTTAATGCCATACGTACAGGATTAATTTTGACAACAGACTCCCCGGAAAAATTTCCGGGGAGTTTTTTGCATATTTCAGAGCCAGGCAAAATTTTAGGAAAAAGTGCGAATCATGCTTGCGTGAATGAACATTTTTCCCTAAAATTTTATCTCAGTCGAGAAGACTCCCACTTCTGCAAGTGGTGAGTAATAACAAGTCTTTCTCAGTGGGAGTACAATCTCCGACTGAGATAAACGCTCCGCGGGGATGTGCAGTGATTCTGAGAAGAATATGTCAGCTTTCGCTGACCAGAATCACGCACCAAGTCTCACGTGCGTTCGACTTGAATTGGCGAGAAGCCACATCGAGAGGAAGCGTAGCGGACTCGAGATGACTGGGTCTGAAATATACAAAAAAGGAATCATATGAAAAAAATAAAGATCGTTTTACAGTATTTACGTTATATCTTCGGATTACTGAAATTGAATATTGGTACACTTTTAGTGTTTGAACTTTTATATAAATTTACGTCCATGGCTGTGTTTAAACCGCTGATCAGTGGTCTGCTGAAACTGGCATTAAAAGCGCAGGGACTGAGTTTTTTGTCAGATGAAACCATGGGAACCTTTTTGAAAGCACCATTGACCTGGGCGTTTTTGATACTGATCGTTCTGGGAATGGCATTTTTTACACTGTTTGATATCTGCTGTATCATTTGCTGTATCCATGCGTCGTTCCGCAAGCAGGAAATGCCGCTGCTGGCATTGATCCGTCAGGGATTTAAGACATCCCTGCGGGTTATTTATCAGCGAAACATTATTATGATGCTTTATCTGCTGATCATCATACCGATGACACATGCAGTGGTTATTTCCGGTTACATTACAAAATTTACAGTGCCGCAGTTTATTTTGGACTACATTATGTCTCATACATGGCTGGCCATTTTGTATGTTGGTTTCTGGATCTTCATGGGCTTGAAATCGTTCCACTGGATCTATAGTCTGCATTATTTCTGCCTGGAAAAATGCAGTTTTAAGCGGGCAAGAATGCGAAGCAGAAAGCTGCAGGGAAGACATTACTGGCTTGATATGGCGGTGATTGTGGGCTGGAGTCTGGCCTGCATTGGTATGTATTACGGAATTATTCTGTTTGGCTCCTGGCTGATATCCAGAGTCAATCAGGCATTGCCGACACAGGATCTGTTCAGCAGTCTGACGCTTTCCGGAATTTCACTGTTGATGGAAGTGTGTGGTGCGTTGTTTTTTTGCTTCGATTTGCCGTTGTTTTTCCTTTGCGTCAGCCTGTTATTTTACTATTATAAGGCTGCATCCGGGGAAAAAATCCAGGGACAGTTCAGAAATCTTGACAATGCCTATCGGCTTACAAAAACAGGATGGGCAAAAAAACTTTATCAGTATCGCAAGCGGATCATTGCAATCAGCATTGTGGTAGTAATTGGAGTCAATTTTGCTTATGCCTTTGCAGATAAGCAGGGTGTCCTGCATATGGGGTTGGATAATCTGGTGGAAGTGACCGCACACCGTGGTTATTCTACCGTGTATCCGGAAAATACGATTCCGGCGTTCAAGGGTGCCATTGAGGTCGACGCGGACTGGGCGGAATTGGATGTACAGCAGACAGCGGACGGAGAAGTGATCGTTATGCATGATTCCAGTCTGAAACGGACCACCGGTCTGGACAAAGAAGTATGGCAGGTGACCTGGGATGAGATCAAAAATCTGGACAACGGAAGCTGGTTTGATAAAAAATATCAGACAGTGCGAATTCCGACACTGGAGGAAGTGCTGAAGGTGTGCAGGGGTAAGATCCGCCTGAATATCGAGATCAAGCCAAGCGAGCATGATAAAAATCTGGAGGAGAGTGTCGCAAAACTTCTGAAAGAATATCATATGCGGGATTCCTGTGTGGTTTCTTCCCTGAAATATGAATCCCTTCAGAAAGTCAAGGAAGCGGACAGTTCCATAGAGACAGTTTACATTACTTCTGTATCCTATGGCAATTTTACGAATCTTGAGTATGCGGACGGCTACAGTGTGGAGTCAACGCTGCTGAGTCAGAATTTTGTCAGCCAGGCACAGAAGGCTGGAAAGCAGGTATATGTGTGGACGGTAAATTCAGAGGATCAGCTGGAAAAAGTGGTTAGTATGGGGATTGACAACGTGATTACAGATGATCCGGTTATGGCAAAGGAACTGATCTATAAGCAGGAACACAGTACATTCTGGGATCGTTACGTGAAACAGCTGCTCTCAGTTGGAAACTAAGATATTAGCGGAATAAACTCGAGTTAGTATTATAAAACAAAATACTTTCTTATTGCGTGGAAATGTGGTATACTTAACAGACAGTATGGTCATCTCAGCTGGAGCTGAGATAAACGCTCCGCGGGGATGCGCAGTGATTCTGTGAAGAATGTGTCAGCTTACGCTGACCAGAATCACGCGCCAAGTCTCACATGCGTTCGACTTGAATACAAAAGGAGTTATCATGCAACAGGATATAAAGCTGAAGGGTAAGTTAAAGGGGTATACACGGACACCATTACTGCTTACAGTATTGTTTGCGGCCATGGATGTGTGGATGTATGTATTAAATGTAAGGGCAGGAATTCTTGGAACTGTCTTTGTGGGGGTTTATTTCTTCGTCATGCTGTTTGTGTACTGGCGGAATAAACCGATCCTTATGAATGAGCTGATCGATTTTGCAACGCAGTACGGTACCGTGCAGAAGCGGCTCCTGAATGAATTTGAGGTTCCGTATGCGGTAATGGATATAAACGGGAAACTGCTCTGGATGAATCAGAAGTTTGAGGCTTTGTCCCAGAAAGATAAGGGCTATCATAAGTCAATTACTACGATTTTCCCACAGGTCACCAGAGAACTGATGGACAAGGAAGATGAACTGGAGATCATGGTGGAACGGGAAGATCAGGTTTACCGTGCTTCCGTGCACAAGATCCGTTTTACAGATATTCTGCATGAAAGCAGCAGTATTGAACTGACAGAGAAAGAGCAGTATCTGCAGGTCATTTATCTGTTTGATGAAACCCAGCTGACGAAGTACCGCATTGAAAACCAGGAAATGCAGATGGTACCTGCGCTGGTCTATATTGACAATTACGACGAAGTTCTGGATACGGTGGAGGAGGTCAAGAAATCTCTGCTCATCGCACTGGTAGACCGTAAAGTCAATAAGTTCTTTGCGTCCATTGATGGCCTTGTAAAAAAGACCGAAAATGATAAATATTTTGTGATTTTTCAGCACAAGTATCTTCAGAAAATGGAGGAAGAAAAGTTCAGTCTGCTGGAAGATGTCAAGAGCATTAAAGTCGGAAATGAGATGTCAGTCACTCTGAGTATGGGTATCGGTTATGTGGGCAATGATTATACCAAAAATTATGAGTATTCCCGTATGGCCATTGACCTGGCTCTGGGCCGTGGTGGCGATCAGGTTGTGATCAAGACCCGTGACAAGATTTCCTATTTTGGTGGAAATAACCGACAGGTGGACAAGACCACCCGTGTCAAAGCCCGCGTGAAAGCGCTGGCGTTGCGTGAGATCATGATCAGCCGTGACAAGTTTCTCGTTATGGGACATAAGATCGCAGATATTGATTCTTTCGGTTCGGCCATCGGTATTTACTGTGCAGCCCGCCAGCTTGGCAAGAAGGTACAGATTGTGATCGACGGGGTTAATACGACACTGCGTCCATTAAAAGAATGTTTTACACCAGAGAATGGTTACCCGGAGGATATGTTTATCCCAAGCCAGCTGGCTATCGATGAGCTGGATTCCCACACGGCCCTGATCGTTGTGGATACAAACCGTCCGAGCTATACCGAGTGCCCGACCCTGTTGAACCGGGCAAAAACCATTGTCGTATTTGATCATCACCGCCAGTGTGAGGAAACAATCAAAAATACAGTGCTTTCCTACACTGAGCCGTATGCATCCTCTACCTGTGAGATGATTGCAGAAGTATTACAATATTTTGATGAAGATATCAAACTTTCCACACAGGAGGCAGATGCCATCTATGCGGGAATTTTGATTGATACCAATAACTTTGTTTCCAAGACAGGTGTCCGTACCTTTGAAGCAGCAGCTTATCTGCGCCGGTGCGGTGCTGAGGTTACCAGAGTGCGTAAGATGCTCAGAAATGATATGGATGCGTATAAGGCCCGTGCGGAAGCAGTACGGCGTGCGGAAGTTTACCGCAACATGTTTGCCATCAGTGTGTGCCCGGCGGACAATATCGAGAGTCCGACCGTTGCCTGCGCTCAAGCGGCAAACGAGCTGCTGAATATCATCGGTATCAAGGCTTCTTTTGTGCTGACAGAGTATCATGACCGGATTTATGTCAGTGCGCGCTCCATTGATGAGATCAACGTGCAGCTGGTTATGGAACGTCTCGGCGGAGGAGGTCATATGAATTCTGCGGGAGCGCAGCTGACCGACTGTACTCTGGAGGGAGCAAAGCGGACGATAGAAAATACACTTGATGAAATGATCAGGGAAGGAGATATCAAATAATGAAAGTTATATTATTAGAGGACGTAAAATCTCTCGGTAAAAAAGGAGAGGTTGTTAATGTAAGTGATGCATATGCAAGAAATGTTATTTTTGCGAAAAAACTCGGTTTGGAAGCAACCGGAAAAAACCTGAATGATTTGAAACTTCAGAACAAACATGCAGAGAAGGTTGCTGAGGAGCAGTTAGAGGCTGCACAGCAGCTTGCAAAAGATCTGGAAGATAAGGTAGTAGTGGTAAAAATGAAAGCCGGCGAGGGCGGACGTACCTTCGGTTCCGTATCCACAAAGGAGATTTCCGCGGCAGTCAAAGAACAGCTTGGTCTGGAGATCGACAAAAAGAAAATGTCGCTGAATATCCCGATCAAATCTTTCGGAACTTTTGATGTGGCGATCAAGCTTCACTCAAAAGTAACGGGATCCCTGCGGGTAAAAGTTACAGAGGCATAAGATAGTTTCTGATAATTATTGAAAATGCAGAACGATGCATGGATCCATGCACGAGTTAAGTAAAAAGAGTATATGTCACTCAGTCAGAAAGGAGCGGCAGAATATATGGAAGAGGCGCTGGTAAAACGGATCATGCCTCACAGCCTTGAGGCAGAGCAGTCGGTTATCGGATCCATGATTATGGACAGAGATGCGATCCTTACCGCCTCAGAGCAGCTTGTGAAGGATGATTTTTATCATCAGCAATATGGAATTTTGTTTGAGACGATTGTGGAATTGTTCAATAGCGGCGCGCCGGTAGACCTGATCACTCTGCAGAACCGTTTGCGGGAAAAAAACGTTCCGCCAGAGATCAGCAGTCTGGAATATGTCGGCGATCTGGTAACAGCGGTTCCAACGTCTGCAAACGTCAAATATTATGCGGAGATTGTAAAAGAAAAAGCGGTGCTCCGTAAATTGATCAAGATTAACGAACAGATCGCAGATACATGCTATCTGGGAAATGAAAGTCTGGAAGTTATTCTGGAAGATACAGAAAAAAGTATATTTAACCTGCTTCAGAGCAGGAGCAACAGTGATTATGTACCGATCAAGCAGGTTGTTTTGAATGCGTTGGACAAGATCGAACTTGCCTCCAAGACCCAGGGCAACGTCACCGGTATTCCGACGGGGTTTGTAGATCTGGATTATAAATTATCCGGCCTGCAGCCTTCTGATATGATTTTGGTGGCTGCACGACCATCTATGGGTAAAACAGCCTTTGTTCTGAATATTGCGCAGTATGTGGCCTTCCATGAGGATATGGCTACGGCGATCTTCAGTCTGGAGATGTCGAAGGAACAGCTGGTAAACCGTTTATTCTCACTGGAATCCAGAGTAGATGCACAACTGCTCCGTTCCGGTAACTTATCAGATGCGGACTGGGAGAAGCTGATCGAGGGAGCGGGAACCATTGGTAAATCCCACCTGATCATCGACGATACCCCGGGTATCTCCATCTCAGAGCTGCGCAGCAAATGTCGAAAGTACAAGCTGGAGCATGACTTAAAGCTGGTAATCATCGATTACCTGCAGCTGATGTCCGGATCCGGAAGAAGTGATTCGAGACAGCAGGAAATTTCGGATATTTCACGATCCTTAAAACAGTTAGCCAGAGAGTTAAATGTGCCTGTAATCGCACTGTCACAGCTGAGCCGTCAGGTTGAGCAGCGACCGGATCACAGACCGATGCTTTCCGACTTGCGTGAGTCCGGAGCCATCGAGCAGGATGCCGATGTGGTTATGTTTATTTATCGTGATGATTATTATAATAAAGATTCAGAAAACAAAGGAATTGCGGAGATCATCATTGCGAAGCAGCGTAACGGCCCGATCGGAACCGTAAATCTGGTATGGTTACCGCAGTATACAAAATTTGCAAACATGGAAAAGTAAAGAAGTAATAAGGAGGTAAAGGGGATGCAAATTCATCAGTCAGCAGAAGATTATCTGGAGTGTATTTTAAAATTGAGCAAACAGCGCCCGGTGGTTCGTTCCATCGACATTGCTAATGATATGAATTACTCCAAACCAAGTATCAGTGTCGCAATGAAAAATCTGCGCTTAAACGGCTACATCAATGTGGATGAGAGCGGATTCATCACATTGACCGACAGCGGTATGGAGATCGCGTCAAACATTTATGACCGTCATCTCATCTTGAGAAAATGGCTGGAGTTCTTAGGAATTTCACCGGAAACAGCTGAGCAGGATGCGTGCAAGATCGAGCATACATTGAGCAAAGAGACTTACACAGCACTGCGCAAACACATTATCGCTGAAATGGGCGAGGAATAAGATTTGCGTCAGAAATATATTAGACGTAACTTAAAATGAAGGAAGAACTTCGGGTTTATGCACATATGTCATAAGTCCGAAGTTTTTTTGTACACCATTATGTGTGCGGTTTTCTACAAAAACAGGAAAAATGAGACATAATATTTTGTGCTGAGGTACAAAAGCATTGGACGGAGTGACGGAAATGGTTTCAAATTATGCAAAAAACATGTAAAATCACCTTTAAATGTGAAAAATATGACAAATTTCAAAAAAAATATTGCATAATCCTTCCTAAGATAATAAAATAATGATGTTGAGATTATAAAAAAAAAGGAGATACGAGATGAGCTACGTAGACGAAGTACTCGAGAGAGTAAAAACAAAAAATGCTGCTGAACCGGAATTCCTTCAGGCAGTAGAAGAAGTATTGGAATCCATCAGACCAGTTGTAGAAGCAAATGAAGAGCTTTACAGAAAAGAGGCAATCTTAGAGCGTATCACAGAGCCGGACAGACAGTTCAAGTTCCGTGTAGCATGGGTTGACGACAATGGTCAGGCACAGGTAAACACAGGATACCGTGTACAGTTTAACAACGCAATTGGACCGTACAAAGGTGGTCTGCGTCTGCATCCATCTGTATATCTTGGAATTATTAAATTCCTTGGTTTCGAGCAGGTATTCAAAAACTCCTTAACAGGTCTTCCAATCGGAGGCGGCAAAGGTGGATCTGATTTCGATCCTAAGGGCAAATCTGATCGTGAGGTTATGGCATTCTGCCAGAGCTTTATGACAGAACTTTACAAATACATCGGTGCTGATGTCGATGTACCGGCTGGTGATATCGGAACAGGTGCAAGAGAGATCGGTTATCTGTATGGCCAGTATAAGAGAATCACAAGACTGTATGAAGGCGTTCTGACAGGTAAAGGACTTACTTATGGTGGATCTTTAGCACGTACAGAAGCTACAGGTTACGGTCTGTTATACATGACAGAAGAACTTCTGAAATCCCACGGACAGGATATGGCAGGCAAGACTTGTGTTGTATCCGGTGCTGGTAACGTTGCAATCTATGCAATCCAGAAAGCACATCAGTTAGGCGCTAAATGCGTAACATGCTCTGATTCTACAGGCTGGATCTATGATCCGGAAGGAATCGATGTTGACTTACTGAAAGAGGTAAAAGAAGTAAAACGTGCACGTCTGACAGAGTACGCAGCAGCAAGACCAAGCGCTGAGTATCATGAGGGACGCGGTGTATGGAGCGTAAAATGCGATGTTGCTCTTCCATGTGCTACACAGAACGAGCTGCTTATCGATGATGCAAAAACATTAGTTGCTAACGGCTGTATTGCAGTTTGCGAGGGCGCTAACATGCCTACAACTCTGGATGCTACACAGTATCTGCAGCAGAACGGTGTATACTTTGTTCCTGGTAAAGCTGCAAACGCAGGTGGTGTTGCTACATCCGCACTTGAGATGTCCCAGAACAGCGAACGCTTAAGCTGGACATTTGAAGAGGTAGATGCAAAGCTGAACCAGATCATGGTTAACATTTATCACAATATCGACGATGCTGCAAAACGTTACGGCAAAGAGGGCGACTATGTTGCAGGTGCTAATATCGCAGGCTTCGAGAAAGTTGTAGATGCTATGCTTGCACAGGGCGTTTGCTAATTATTAAAACCACTGAAATTTATAAACTGGCATATATTTTGCTTGATAAAAACAAGAAGACTGTGGGGGCAGAACAACTGTTCCGCAGTCTTTTTTTTGCGCGAAAAAACAACCAAGAAATGATAAAAAATTCATGACATTTCAGTAAAAGTAACGGTTTTTTAAAAGATGCTTGTCAAAACATGAAATAAGGACTAAACTACAGTAGTGTATTAGACGGAGGTTAGGAAAAGCGTATGAGTAAGAAAGAAATTGTCATTGCAGATGTCGTAAATAAATACGATAATCCGATTGCAGAGCTGGTACAGGTAGCCTGCCAGTTTTCAAGCTCACTGTATTTAGTGCGGGGAAATCATCGTATTAATGCAAAAAGCATTATGGGGATTATGGCATTTAACCCGCATAATGGCGTAGAGGTTGAGATCGAGGCAGAGGGAGCAGATGAGACAGAAGCACTGAGTGCCATGGAGAAATTTTTGCTCTGTATGTAACTAATAATCAAGCAACAGGTAACTTTAAGGTATAATGATTCAAAAGAAGCATCGGAAATCCGATGCTTCTTTTTTGCTTTACTAAAGATTTTGGTGTTTTGACACCCAAATTGTGATTACAAGATTACTCCTCATCTTCAGGAATCTCACCTTTGTATTTTGCAACCAGTGTCTGGATTCTCTGATACGGATCAAGCAGATCACTGATGGATGCATCGTGATTTAAAGTATCAATAATGTATGCAATATATTTGCTCATGTCACAGCTGATATAGTAATCTCTGCTTAAGAGCTCAGGTGTCTGATATGCAAGGTTAGTTGTAACCACTTTGTAGATCAGTCCTTCTTCAACAGCTTTGTCGAATTTCTCGAGACCGTTTGTGAACAGTCCGAAAGTAGCGATTACGAAGATTCTGCCGGCATTACGTTTCTTTAATTCGCGGGCAACATCAATCATACTTCCACCGGAAGAAATCATATCATCAACAACCCATACATCTTTGCCATCCAGGGAAGAACCAAGGAACTCGTGAGCAACGATTGGGTTTGTACCGTCTACAATGTGACTGTAATCACGACGTTTATAGAACATACCCATGTCTACACCAAGTACGCTGGCAAGGAATACGGCACGGCTGGTGGCTCCCTCATCCGGGCTGATGATCATCAGATGGTCATTGTCAATCTGTAAGTCATCTACTTCATTCAGGATACCTTTTACGAACTGGTAAGCCGGCTGAACGGTATCAAATCCGTGAAGCGGAATAGCATTCTGTACACGCGGATCATGTGCATCGAAAGTGATGATGTTATCAACACCCATGTTAATCAGCTCCTGAAGAGCCAGTGCACAGTCCATGGACTCTCTTGCAGTACGTCTGTGCTGACGGCTTTCATACAGGAACGGCATGATGACAGTGATTCTTCTCGCTTTACCATTTGCTGCTGCGATCATACGTTTCAGATCCTGATAGTGATCATCCGGTGACATATGGTTCTCATGTCCGCAGAGTTTGTATGTCAGGGAATAGTTTGTTACATCTGTCATGATGTAAAGATCATATCCACGTACGGACTCATGAATAATACCTTTTGCCTCACCACTACCAAAACGTGGGCAGGAAGCATCAAGAAGATAGGAATCACGCAGATATCCTTTGAACGCAATGTCGTCCTCGTGCTCATGTTCGCGGACACATCTCCATTTTACAAGGTATTTGTCTACTTTTTCTCCGATCTCGCTGATGCTCTCGAGTGGAATGATTCCGAGAGTTCCAGCTGGGATTGTTTCTAAGTTTCTCTGGTCGTTATGCATTAGAAAAGTTCCTCCATCAAATCTTTTCGTTTGTTTATAAATACGAAGGCATTATAGCACTTAATCCCCACCTGTGACAAGGGATTTCTGCCGAGTATATGGAATTAAACAGTTTAAATGTGAAAAAACTTATTTTTCAGCAAGTTTTTTGCTGATACGGATGTCTTTACCGAATAAGTGCAAAATGGTGAAGCTGTTGGAAATCCGGGAGAAAATTCGTTCCGAATAGATCGTCGCGATATCAAATAGCTGCAGGTTTGTGGAAATCAGCGTGGATTTTTCTTTACGGATCCGCTCGTTGAGGCAGACAAAAAACTGTGAGGTTGTGAAATGGTTCGTCAGTTCTGTGCCAAGGTCATCGATGATCAGCAGGTCACAGTCAAAAATATTACGGTAGCTCTCCGCTGCCTGTGGGTCTTTGGCAAAGGTTTTCTGCGCCAGAAGGTCAAACAGGTGGTGCGCGGAAAAATAGATCACGGAATGTCCGGTGTCCAGCAGTTCTTTGGCTACACAGTTGGACAGAAACGTCTTTCCTACGCCGGTGTCACCGAACAGAAGCAGGTTCTCAAAACTGCTGTCGAAAGTGTCCACAAAACGGCGGCACTGCAGCAACGCGTTCTGTGCAGCTTCATAGGAAGAGAGCCGTGTATTGTCATCGTAAATATCGTTGTCGTAGTAGTCCAGGGAAAAGGAAGAAAAGTTTTCCTGTTCCAGAATACCCTTCAGATTGGACTGGGTGTATACCAGGTCGATGGCTGCCTGCTTCAGACAGTGGCAGCGTTCATGACCGATGTATCCGGTGTCCTGACAGTCCGGGCAGGTATAGGGAGGCTGAAAATAGTTTGCCGGGTATCCGTGAACCTGCAAAAGCTGTTGTTTTTGCATGGAAAGAGCCTGGATCTGTTCATGCAGATCTTCCAGTGCGGATGCATCACCGTCCAGCAGCTGTCGGGCGCGTTTTACACTTAAGGATGCAATGTCGGCATCCAGTTTTGTGATTTCCGGGATCACCGTGGCAATTTCTTCCCGGCGTGTGTCGATCAGACGCTGGCGTTCTAACTGCCGGTTCTGATAGCTGCGCATGATCTGATCATATTGTGTATTGGTAAGTGGCATAATATCCTCCTGCTTACATTTATGAGTTCGAGGTTGGTGTCTGCTGCAGCGATTTTTTCAGAAGCTGCTGCTGCAGATCGCTGTAGTTATTTTCACGCTGTTTGAAGTTCGTGAACTGGCTCTGGGAAGCAGAAGGTGTATTTGACCGTTCCGAACGGCCCTTCTGATTCTGTTGATAAGCCTCATCTGCCTTGCGCACATCTTCCATCGTATGTACGCCGTTCAGATGCCATTTCTCCAGAATGGAATTGGCATATCCGAAGCTTGCTTCGTGAATGGCGCGGATGGTGCGGTTGCAGGCTTCCACGATCAGTTCTGTGGAAAAACCTTTTTGCAGGCTCCACTGTTTCAAAAAAGCGGTCTCGGAAGGTACCAGATTTCGTCCGCGGATGCCGAAGGCTTTCATAACGGCGTGATACAGGGTGCTGTCCTGACTCAGAGCTTCTTTTGCTTCCGGAATCGTGCGGATCTTGCGTTCGGCAAAATCTTCCGCGATTTTTTGCATATAATGCAGACTGGTGTGTCCCTTTGAGACACTGTCCTCAATCAGATATTCAATGAGTTCTGTGGAAAGCTGCAATTCGTCATACCAGTAAAAAATCATGTTCAGATCCGTCTGGTTCAGCGTTCGCCCAAGGTATTTTTCCGTAATAAAGATCAGCTCACGTACCCCCTGGCGTTTGCAGAATTCCTGCATGTCACTGACGGAATACTGCCCCTGTTTTTTGGGGCTGGTGGAACGAATGAACTGGTCTGTGACACTGATCGGTTTGGTACCGCTTTCCGCTGGCCACCGATTGGAAGCCGATGTTGGGGAAACTGCTTCGGAATAACAGGATCTGTGTTGGGAAACATTGTTGTTGCTTTCAGTTTGCGTTGCAGAGTGACGGCTTTTTCCCTGAGAAGGTAGATAGGCATCTGAGAGCAGATGGATTCCTGCCAGATTCTGGCTTTCGTCAAAATCCAGACGGAACAGCCGCAGCTTTTCCCAGTATTTTAAGGCACGCAAAATATCTCTCTCGGTGCAGTCAAAATGGTCGGCCAGCCGGGAGAGGGAAAAATCAGAATTCGTCTGATTCATGCAGCGGAGCAGGTAAAGATAGATCTTGACGTACTCGCCGTTTGCCTGTGTCATGTATTGGTCAATAAAAATATTCGGCACGAAAGTAGCAGATGCCGATGCGTCATTGTATAACGTGATTTTTGCCATAATTGCACTCTCTCTTTCGCCTTGAAGTATATCATATTGCCTCAAAAAAGAGAAGAAAAAGATATCCACATCACAGTCTTCCGGAGGGATGCTGCAATGTGGATAACATAACATTTATTCAGGAAACAGTACGTTTTTAGCGTTTTCCAAGAAGATGTTCGCCTACCTGATAAATATCACCGGCGCCCATGGTTATCAACAGATCGTTGTCGACACATGTTTCCAGCAAGTAATTCTCGATGGCATCAAAGGACGGGAAGAAGTAACTCTCTGTACCTTTTTTACGGATATCGTCTGCCAGATTTTCCATATGAATACCAAGGGTGTCTGTTTCACGGGCTGCGTACACATCTGCCAGTACAACAACGTCTGCCAGGGAAAGTGCATCGGAAAACTGAGTCCAGAAAGCTTTTGTGCGTGTATAAGTATGCGGCTGGAAAATGCAGATAATCCGGTTATGCGGATAATTGCGTGCAGCAGTTAATGTAGCCGCAATCTCTGTCGGATGATGGGCGTAATCATCAATGATGGTGATGCCGCCGAGTTTTCCTTTGTATTCGAATCGTCTGGCTGTTCCGCCAAATGCCTGTAATCCACGGATGATGGTGTCGTTGTCAAAGCCTGCCTCTGTGGCAAAAGCGATGGCTGCAAGTGCGTTTGCGATGTTATGTTTGCCCGGAACGTTTAAGGAAACATGTCCGGCTGCCTGCCCATGTACGTTATAGGTAAAGGATGCGCATGCCGCTTCATTATAAGAAATATCGGTTGCAGTGTAATCTGCATCCTCTGTCAGACCGAAAGTAACGACACGTTCCTTTAAATCTGCGGTAATTTCTTCCGGATGATCAATGGCTGCGTTCAGGATCAGTACGCCGTCAGCGGCTGTATTCTGAGCAAATTTGTGAAAAGAATTCCGGATATCATTAATGTCCTTGAAAAAGTCCAGATGATCTTCCTCGATATTCAGGATGATGCTGTATTTTGGATGGAAGTTCAGGAAGCTGTTTGTATATTCACAGGCTTCTGTCAGAAATACATCCGATTCTCCGACACGGATATTTCCGCCGATGGCAGCCAGCATACCCCCCACGGAAATGGTCGGGTCACTCTCAGCTGCCAGAAGGATGTGTGAGATCATGGATGTTGTGGTTGTCTTTCCATGGGTTCCACTGACGGCGATGGATTTTGCGTAGTTGTCCATGAGTTGTCCGAGAAATTCCGCACGGGTCAGCATCGGGATGCCTGCGTCGTGGGCTGCTTTCCACTCTGCGTTGTCCGGATGGATTGCTGCGGTATAGACCACAAGCTCAATGCCCGGTTGGATATTGGCTGCGCGCTGCCCGATATAGACAGTTGCGCCGTTATCCTCCAGCTGCTGGGTCAGTGCAGATGCCTTGTTGTCAGAACCGGATACGGTAAATCCTTCCTTTAATAAAATCTCAGCCAGCCCGCTCATGCTGATGCCGCCGATGCCTATAAAATGAATGTGAATTGGTTTTTTAAAGTTAATCTTGTACATAATCATTTACCACCTGTATATTTGAATCATTTTTCTTCCTTATTACTTAGCACATTATACCTCATTGAGGAAAACTTGGCAATGTCACGGCGGGGAAAAAGTTGTGGTTCCGAAAAGAGGAGCGTTCGACTTGAAGTACATTTCACGTAGATGCGAACGGTATGGGAGAAAAGCGTGGTCAGACCAAACGTTGTGAAAAATGTCGAAAAATCCCTATAATTTTTGGAAAAATTGTGAAATGTAGTGCACATAGTAAAAAAAATATGTTATAATTTTGCTATCAAATTTAATTTATAGATAACGGTTTGACTTACAAAATATTTTGCCGTTATCGACAAGAGGTGATATACATGATTCGAAAGGAAATGATTGCAATGCTTCTGGCCGGTGGGCAGGGAAGCCGACTCGGCGTATTGACCGCAAATGTTGCAAAACCGGCTGTTGCATTCGGAGGCAAATATCGTATTATCGATTTTCCGCTCAGTAACTGTATTAATTCCGGAATCGATACTGTAGGTGTTCTGACACAGTATCAGCCACTGCGGCTGAATACGCACATCGGTATTGGTATTCCGTGGGATCTGGATCGTAATAACGGTGGTGTTACGATTCTTCAGCCATATGAGAAGAGCGGTGGAAGTGAATGGTATTCCGGTACGGCGAATGCGATTTACCAGAATATGAAGTACATAGACAGTTATGATCCGGAATATGTTCTGATCCTGTCCGGTGACCATATTTACAAGATGGATTATGAAGTGATGCTTGATTTTCATAAGCAGAATCACGCAGATGTTACCATCGCAGTTATGCCGGTTCCGATGGAAGAGGCAAGTCGTTTCGGTATCGTCGTAGCAGATGAAGAGCACAGAATCCGTGAATTCCAGGAGAAACCGGCAGAGCCGAAGAGCAACCTTGCATCTATGGGTATCTATATTTTCAGCTGGAAAGCGTTAAAAGAAGCTCTGGTCGCCAATGAGGATATGGAGAACTGCGATTTCGGAATGCATGTAATTCCGTATTGCTTCGACAAAGGTGAGCGTATTTTTGCCTACGAGTACAATGGATACTGGAAAGATGTAGGAACCTTAGGCTCTTACTGGGAAGCAAATATGGAGCTGATCGACCTGATTCCGGAATTTAACCTGTATGAGGAATACTGGAAGATCTATACAAAAAGTGATGTGCTCGCTCCACAGTATATTGCGGCAGACGCAAAAGTGGACAAGAGTATCATTGGTGAAGGCACTGAGGTTTACGGTGAAGTGCACGGATGTGTCATTGGCGCGAATGTAACCATCGGAAAAGGAAGTGTTGTCCGTGATTCCATCATTATGGAAGGTGTAACCATTGGAGAGAATGTTGTGATCGATAAAGCAATCATTGCGGAGGACTGCGTGGTTGGTGACGGTGCAGTACTTGGTGTCGGCGAAGAGAAACCAAACAAGTTAAAAGAGAGTGTTTACGCGTTTGGCCTGGTAACCATCGGAGAAAAATCCGTAATTCCGCCAAATGTACAGATTGGTAAAAATACAGCAATTGCTGGTGTGACAACACCGGAAGATTATCCGGATGGCGTCCTTGACAGCGGGGAATATATTGTTAAGGCAGGTGGCAAATAATGAAAGCAATAGGTATTATTTTAGCAGGTGGTAATAATTACAGAATGAGAGAACTTTCCGATAAGCGGGCCATTGCAGCTATGCCGATTGGTGGAGGATACCGTGCGATCGACTTTGCGCTGAGCAACATGAGCAATTCACACATCCAGCGTGTGGCCGTACTGACACAGTACAATTCCCGTTCCTTAAATGAGCATCTGAACTCTTCAAAATGGTGGAATTTCGGAAGAAAACAGGGTGGACTTTATATTTTTACACCGACGATCACATCCGATAACGGTAACTGGTATCGCGGAACAGCAGATGCCCTGGCGCAGAATATCGACTTCCTGAAACGAAGCCATGAGCCGTATGTCATTGTTGCCGGCGGAGACTGTGTATACAAACTGGATTATAATAAGGTACTGGATTACCACATTCAGAAAAAAGCAGACATTACCATTGTATGCAAGGATGTTCTTGCGACAGAGGATGTCAGCCGTTTCGGTGTGGTACAGATGAATGAAGAGTGCAGAATCGTTGATTTTGAGGAAAAACCAATGGTGGCACAGTCTCACACGATTTCTACCGGTATTTATGTACTGCGCAGAAGACAACTCATCGAGATGCTGGAAAAGAGCATGGAAGAGCACCGGTTTGATTTTGTAACCGATATTCTGATCCGTTATAAAAATGTCAAACAGATTTACGGATACAAACTGGACAGCTACTGGAGCAATATTGCCAGTGTAGAGTCTTATTATCAGACAAATATGGATTTCCTGAAACCGGATGTCCGAAATTATTTCTTTCACCAGGAACCATATGTATATTCCAAGGTGGATGACCTTGCTCCGGCCAAATACAACGTGGGAGCAGAAGTCCGCAACAGCCTGATCGCGAGCGGATGTATTATAAACGGAACAGTGGAAAATTCTGTACTGTTCAAACAGGTATTTGTAGGAAAGAACTGCGTAATTAAAAATTCAATTATTTTGAATGATGTTTACATCGGTGATAATACGCATATTGAAAATTGTATCGTGGAGAGCCGTGATACAATTTGCGCAAATACATACTTATGCGGCGAAGATGAGGTAAAAATTGTGCGTGGACACAATGAGCGTTACATCATGTAGTGCGCCATAGACGGCAGAACGGAAAGGACCGACATTGATGTGACAGCTTAGCATACGAACCGACCTGCTGTGAAGAAAGTTAGAAACACAGGGGAAGAAAAAAGTATGAATATTACAGATGTGAGAATTCGAAAAATTGACAAAGAAGGAAAAATGAAGGCTGTCGTATCTATTACGATTGATAATGAATTTGCCGTGCATGACATCAAAATTATTGAAGGAGAGAAGGGCGAATTCATTGCGATGCCAAGCCGGAAGAATGCGGAAGGGGAGTACAGAGATGTAGCGCACCCGATCAATTCTGAAACAAGAACGCAGATTCAGGAACTGATCATGCAAAAATATCGTGAAGAAATTGCAGAAGCATAAATAATTGTGGTATACTATCCACAACTGCACAAAAAAAGGAGAATCCTGCATTGCAGGAGGCTCCTTTTTTAATCAGAGAAAATTTTGATTTTCTCTGATTAAAAAAGAAGTAGGAGGAATTGGAAGATGTTTTTGATAGCCGGACTTGGAAATCCGACCGCAAAGTATGCGAAAACCCGCCATAACGCAGGGTTTGATGTCATTGATGCGATCGCTGATAAATATGGAATCGACATGAATCTGAAAAAAGGAAACGCATTCTGTGGAATGGGATATATCGAGGGACAGAAAGTTATGCTGGCCAAGCCGCAGACGTTTATGAATCTGAGCGGTGACAGTGTCAGTGAGCTGGTGAATTTTTATAAACTGGATCCGACGCAGGAACTGATCGTTGTGTATGACGATATCAGTCTGGTGCCGGGCAACCTGCGCATCCGCAAGAAGGGCAGCGCAGGCGGACATAATGGTATCAAGGATATCATTGCAAAAACCGGAACGGATCAGTTTGAACGGGTCAAAGTCGGCGTGGGCGAAAAGCCGGCGGGCTGGGATCTGGCGGATCATGTGCTCGGCAGATTTTCACCGGAAGACCGGGAAAAATTTGAGGACGCCGTAAAAGATGCGGTGGATGCCGTGAGCCTGATGGTTCAGGACAGAACCGATGAGGCAATGAATCGGTATAATCGTAAAAAGGAGTAATGACATGGATGCTTTTGTATGCCCGTTACATGAACTGAACAGCTTTGAAGAACTGGAGCACTATGCAAAGGAAAGTGGAACCGTGGTCTCTGCCACCGGCTGCACGGATGCCCAGAAACCGCATATGATGTACAGCATCAACAATGGAAAAGGACTTCGTGTTATTGTTACTTTTAATGAACAGAAAGCAAGGGAATTGCTGGACGTGTATCGTTATTTTGACCGGAAAGCCGTATATTTTCCGGCAAAGGATATTCTGTTTTATCAGTCGGATATCCGCGGAAATGCCCTGACTCAGGAGCGCATCCGCGCCTATCGGACGCTGGTGGAAGAGGAAGATGCGGCGATCATCACAACCTTTGACGCGCTGATGGACCGTCTGGTCCGCCCGGAAGTATTCCGGGGGTTTTTATTGAAACTGAAAAGTGAGGATACGATAGATCTGGAAAAACTGCGTCAGCATCTGGTTGGAATGGGCTACGAGAGCGTGTATCAGGTGGATGCGCCGGGACAGTTTGCGGTGCGCGGCGGCATTGTAGATATCTTCGCACTGACGGAGGAATTACCTTACCGTATTGAGTTGTGGGGGGACGAGATCGACTCGATCCGGACCTTTGATCCCGACAGTCAGCGGTCGATGGATGCGCTGGATGAAGTCACGATTTATCCGGCTGCGGAGTTGATTTTGACCAAAAATCAGCAGGAAGCCGGCATGAAACGGATTCAGGAAGAGGGAGCGCGGATTGCGGAGCAATACCGCAGGGACATGCGAACGGAGGAAGCCCATCGGCTCGAAGAGGCGGTAGAGCTTGTACGGGAGCAGGTGGAAGAGCTTGGCAGCGTCCGTGCGGCAGAAAGCTATCTGACGTATTTTTATGAGGATACGGTGAGTTTTCTGGAGTTTGCGGATCGCTGCGCAGATCGGAAAGAGCAGAAATTGCTGATCTTTGTGGATGAACCGGCCCGCTGTCTGGAAAAAGCAGGGGCGGTGGAAAAGGAATTCTCCGACAGCATGCAGCAGCGACTGGAAAAAGGATATATCCTGCCGGGACAGGCGGATATCCTGTATCCGCACGAAGCAGTGACTGCCGGGATGCAGCGGATGGGATGTGTCCTGATCTCTGCCATGGAATTGCGGTCAGAGGGACTGGCACCGGCCCAGAGTTTTTTTATGCAGGTGCATTCTGTAAATGCATACAACAGCAGTTTTGAACTTTTGTCCAAAGACCTTCATAATTATAAAAAGCGTCAGTACCGGGTGATCCTGCTTTGCAGTTCCCGTACCCGTGCGGAACGTATGGCAGATGATCTGCGCCAGGAAGAACTGAACGCATTTTTTTCAGAAGATACGGATCGACAGGTGCAGCCGGGGGAGGTTCTTGTGCTGTACGGCAAGCTGAAACGAGGGTTTGAATATCCGGATATTAAGTTTGTCGTGCTGACGGAAACGGATATTTTTGGTGCGGAGAAGAAAAAACGCAAAAAAAAGAAACTGTACGAGGGCGAGCGGATCCAGAGTTTTTCTGAGCTGAAACCGGGAGATTATGTGGTACATGAGAACCATGGACTGGGTATTTTCCGTGGCATCGAGAAAATCGAAGTCGACAAGACAATGCGTGATTACATGAAGATCGAGTATGACAAGGGTGGCAATCTGTATGTGCTTGCAACTCAGCTGGATCTGATTCAGAAATATGCCGGTTCCGATGCGAAAAAGCCGAAACTGAACCGTCTTGGAGGTCAGGAGTGGACGAAAACCCGCCACCGGGTACAGAAAGCGGTGCGGGAAGTAGCCCAGGAACTGGTGGAACTGTATGCGGTGCGCCAGAGCAAAGAAGGTTTTGAGTACGGACCGGATACTGTATGGCAGCGGGAATTTGAAGAAATGTTTCCATATGATGAGACGGACGATCAGCGCATGGCCATTGAAGCCACCAAGGCAGATATGCAGAGCAGGAAAATCATGGATCGCCTGATCTGTGGGGATGTCGGATTCGGAAAAACGGAAGTGGCCATCCGCGCAGCGTTCAAAGCCGTACAGGAGGGAAAACAGGTGATCTATCTGGTACCGACAACAATCCTGGCGCAGCAGCATTACAATACCTTTGCGCAGCGGATGAAAGAATTTCCGGTAAATGTGGAACTACTTTGCCGGTTCCGTACACCGAAGCAGCAGAAGCAGACGATCGAAGGATTGAAAAAAGGTCTGGTGGATATTGTTGTCGGTACACACCGGGTGCTTTCCAAGGATGTGGAATGCAAAGATCTGGGACTTCTGATCATTGATGAGGAACAGCGTTTTGGCGTAACTCATAAGGAAAAGATCAAGCAGATGAAAAAAGATGTGGACGTGCTGACCCTGACGGCGACACCAATTCCGCGAACCCTGCATATGAGCCTGATCGGAATCCGTGATATGAGCGTGCTGGAGGAACCACCGCACGACCGTATGCCGATTCAGACTTACGTTATGGAATATGATGAAGAGATGATCCGTGAAGCCATCGAGCGTGAGATGGCAAGGGACGGTCAGGTTTATTATGTATACAATCGGGTCAACCTGATTGCGGATGTTGCTGCAAAAATTTCGGAGCTTGTGCCGGATGCAGAGGTTGCCTATGCCCATGGACAAATGAGCGAGCGTGAACTGGAACGTGTCATGTATGGATTTATCAATGGGGATGTGGATGTGCTTGTTTCCACGACTATCATTGAGACTGGTCTGGATATCGGAAATGTCAATACAATGATCATTCACGATGCGGACAATCTGGGGCTTTCCCAGCTGTATCAGCTGCGTGGACGTATTGGCCGTTCCAACCGGACAGCGTATGCATTTTTGATGTACCGCAGAAACAAAATGTTAAAGGAAGTGGCAGAGAAACGTTTGTCTGCGATCCGGGAGTTTTCAGATCTGGGAAGTGGTTTCAAGATTGCAATGAAAGACCTGGAGATCCGTGGCGCCGGAAACCTGTTAGGAGAGCAGCAGCACGGACATATGGAAGCCGTTGGTTATGATCTGTACTGTAAAATGCTGAACGAAGCAGTAAAAAGTGCGAAAGGTGAAGTGGTGGAGGAATCCTTCGAGACATCCATTGACATCGAACTGGATGCCTACATTCCAAACAGTTACATTGCCAACGAATACCAGAAGTTGGATATTTATAAACGGATTGCTGCCATCGAAAATGAGGAAGAAAAAGACGAGATGCTGGATGAACTGATCGACCGTTTCGGCGAGCCATCCCGTCCGGTGCAGAACCTCCTGACAGTGGCACAGATCAAGGCGGATGCGCATTGTGTTTATCTGGTGGAGATCAAAGAAGATGCGGCGGGCATTACGTTCCGTATGTTTGAACGGGCGAAACTGAACGTGGCAAATCTTCCGTTATTGTTGGATAAAAATAAACCACTCCTGTCGTTTATCCCGGACAAAAAAGAACCTTGTCTGTATTATCGGAAGCAGAAAAACAGTCCGGATACACTGACTGTGATCCGAACCATACTGGATGATTGCCGGGAGATGCTGTTGGAAACCTGAGAAATAAGCGAAAATCATGCATTTCCGGTGTAAAACAGGCTTGCAGTGCCTGTAAAACTACGGTATACTCAAGTGTAAGATTGCTTTCGGCTCCAAAGGCGGTGAGCAATAAATTTGTATAAGAAAGTTACAGTCCGTGTATGTTACTTTTTGTATACACGGATGAGGATAGATGGAGGCAACCATGAAATTTAAAAAATTTGCAGCAATTATTTTAATGAGTGCGATGATCGGTTCCATGACACTGGGCGGATGTGGAATCAAAAAAAGTGCAAATGTGATCACCATGGAAAGTGATTCCGCAGATCCAATCGAGGTAAGCATGGGATACGCAAACTTTGCAGCGCGCATTCAGCAGGCAAATTATGACAATATTTTTGTTGCATATTATGGCGAGGACTACTGGACCAACGATTCCTATGCACAGGATGGTAAAAATATGCAGGAGTCTGTGAAGGACAGTGTGCTGGAAGAAATCGAGACACAGTGTCTGTTAGAGCAGCATATGTCAGATTACGGTGTGGAAATCACAGACGATGACAAAGCAGCCATCAAGGCAGCAGCAGAGCAGTTTATGTCTGACAACTCCAAGGCAGCCATCAAAGAAGTTGGCGCTACCGAGGAATACGTAGAGCGTTATCTGTATCTGCAGACCGTAGAAAACAGAATGCGTAAAGCAATCCGTGCAACTGCGGATACAAATGTATCCGATGAAGAAGCAGCACAGAAAACTTTTAGTTATGTAAAAATCAGTCTGACAACCTATACAGATGACAGTGGAAATGAGCAAACTTACACTGCAGATCAGGTAACGGTTGTAAAGAAAGATGCAACCGATGCGGCAGACAAAGCAAAGACAGATTTTGACGGTACTGCAGAAGAATATGGCTATACCGTTCAGACTTATTCTTACGGCAGCGATGAAAAGAGCGAGTCCGACGGTGGTTTCTGCGATGCAGTTATCTCCGCAGCAAATGAGATGAAAGCCGGCGATGTATCCGGACTGATCGAAGGCACAGACTGCTACTACATCATTCGCCTGGACAGTGAGTATGATGAAGATGCTACAGCAAAGAAGAAAGAAAGTATTATCAGTGACCGTCAGGATGAGGTTTACAAGACTGTGACAGCTGGTTACAAAGATGCAGTTACCATCAAGGTGGATGACAAAGAGTGGGCAAAAGTAAAATTTGATAATTTATTTACCGCACCGTCCACCACAGACAATAGTGACAGCAGTGCAGCAGCAGAATAAAAATATCAGATGAGAGATGACTTCCATCTGATATTGAATGAGAAAAAGGGAAAAGCGGACGATGAAGTCCGCTTTGTTTCCCGTTAAATACAGCACATAGGTTATAGGGTTAGTTGAGAGATGAAAAAAGAGAACGTAGTGTTGATAGGAATGCCGGGTGTTGGAAAAAGTACCGTCGGCGTAGTTTTGGCAAAAGTATTAGGTTATGAATTTGTAGATGCAGATCTTCTGATCCAGAAAGCAGAGGGAAAATTACTGCATGAAATTATTTCAGAGAAAGGTGTAGACGGTTTTATCGAAGTGGAAAACCGTGTAAACAGCCAGATTGATACCCACCGCAGTGTCATTGCCACCGGTGGAAGCGTTATATATGGAAAAGAAGCAATGGAACATCTGTGTTCCATCGGAACCGTTGTATATCTGAAACAGAATCTCAGACCGCTGGAGCGCCGCCTGCGCAACCTGAAAGGACGGGGCGTTGTACTGAAACCGGGACAGACGCTTGCAGACCTGTACAAAGAGCGTGTGGCTCTGTATGAAAAATATGCGGATGTGACCGTTGATCAGTATAAACAGAATGTGGATCAGACATTGAAGGCAGTACTACAGGCATTAAAATCGTTTGATGGAACCGAAAAGGCAAAAACTGAATAATATAAAGCAAAGTTCCTTTTCTATAAGAAATATGTATGTTATAATAAAAGGAACTTTAATAGAGAAAACTTTGTTACAGTTCACACGCGCCATTCGCAAAAGAGCTCGTTTGCGAGCGATACTTCTTGAACTTTGTTCAAGAAGGTGCTGATTGATTACTGTTTTTGCTCATAAAAAGGCGCTCCCTTCATCACTATATATCCAGGTAATTCCTCATGCAAGCATGATCATCACCTGAATATTTGTGATGAGTGAACTGTTAAGTTGAAAAATATTCTTGACAAATTTTTTGAGATATAGTTATAATAGCATGTTTAAATATAGAAACATAGAGGTGCAAGATGGATCAATATGTAATAAAAGGTGGGAGTCCGTTAGTCGGTGAAGTGGAAATCGGCGGCGCAAAAAATGCAGCGCTGGCAATTCTTGCTGCGGCAGTTATGACGGATGAGACCGTTACGATAGATAATTTACCAAATGTCCGTGATATCAATGTTATGCTTCAGGCAATTGAAAACATTGGTGCTACAGTTGAGCGTTTAGACGTTCACACGGTCAAGATCAATGGCTCAACTATTCACGATACAAGCGTAGATAATGAGTATATTAGAAAAATACGTGCATCCTACTATCTGTTAGGAGCATTACTTGGAAAATATAAAGATGCAGAGGTTGCATTACCGGGAGGCTGCGATATCGGAAGCAGACCGATCGACCTGCATCTGAAAGGTTTCCGCGCTATGGGCGCAGAAATCGACATTCACCACGGTCTCGTAGCTGCAAAGTCAGAGCGTCTTTGTGGTACACATATTTATATGGATAAGGTTTCCGTAGGTGCTACTATCAACATTATGATGGCAGCAGCCATGGCAGAGGGTAAGACCACCATTGAGAATGCAGCAAAAGAGCCGCATGTCGTTGACGTGGCAAACTTCTTAAACCGCATGGGAGCAAATATCCGTGGCGCCGGAACAGATGTGATCCGTATTTCCGGTGTGGAAAAACTGCACAAGACGGAGTATTCCATTATTCCGGATCAGATTGAGGCAGGTACATTTATGTTTGCAGCAGCTGCGACACATGGTGACGTAACTGTAAAGAACGTTATTCCGAAGCATCTGGAAGCCACCAGTGCAAAGCTGATCGAGGTTGGATGCGAGATCCAGGAGTTTGACGACGCAGTCCGTGTCATTGCGAACAAACCATTGCGCCATACACAGGTGACCACGTTACCGTATCCGGGATTCCCGACAGATATGCAGCCGCAGATGGGTGTTGTGCTTGCTCTTGCAGAAGGAACAAGTACGATCACGGAAAGTATTTTCGAAAATCGTTTCAAATATGTCGATGAGTTGGAGAAGATGGGCGCAAACATTAAAGTTGAGGGCAATATCGCTATCATTAATGGTGTGGACCGTTACACCGGCGCGAGAGTCAGCGCACCGGATCTTCGTGCAGGTGCAGCACTGGTTATCGCCGGACTGGCAGCAGATGGTATTACTATCGTAGATGATATCTACTACATCGAGCGTGGATACGAAGCTTTTGATGAAAAATTCAGAGGTATCGGAGGAATGATGCAGAAGGTAAGTTCTGAGAAAGAGATTCAGCAGTTCAGATTGAAACTGTAAGGTTCAGAACAGCTATCGATAAATTTTTAACAGGAAGCGGGCAGGAATGAAAAAACTGCCCGCATTTTTTGCCTTTTTTGTTATTTGTTCAACATTTTCGGGGAAATTTGTTGGTTGACTTTTCCTATCTCGGAAGGTATGATACATAAAGTATGACTGCAATAAACGTGAACTGTGGGAGTTCACATGTTTCAATTTAGATTAGAATGAGAGAAAAGAACGGAGGATAATTATGGAAAAATTATTATTTACTTCTGAGTCAGTTACAGAGGGACATCCGGATAAAGTCTGCGATGCCGTATCTGATGCAATTCTGGATGCCTGCATGGCACAGGATCCGATGAGCCGTGTTGCCTGCGA
>CAKRKO010000015.1 GCA_934358495.1 uncultured Eubacterium sp.
TGATTCTGAGAAGAATATGTCAGCTTTCGCTGACCAGAATCACGCACCAAGTCTCACGTGCGTTCGACTTGAATATAGAAGTGTTCTTATAGAAAAAGGAAGGTATCTGGCGGCGTTAAAAATGTGTGAAATAAGAACAAGAGAAAATACAATTCAGCAAAAATGTTTAAAATACAGGCGGGGACGGACTTTACAAGTTTTTTTAGTAGTATTAAAATAAAGCTGTTCCGAAAAAATGCAGAATACATATAGTTTTTGCAGAAGAAGCGGAATAATCCAAAAGAAGCATGAGGAGGATAATATCATGATTAATGCAGCTTTTATTTATGTAGCACCAGGACAGAACCCACAGGAGCAGAAAGCAGTGATTCCGTCCGAGACACTTACGTTACATGTCGTAGGATGTTCTACTTACGAGCAGGCAGAGGCAGCGGCAAAGGAACTGGTTGCAAACGGATGTGGCGCTATTGAGTTATGTGCAGGTTTTGGAAACGAAGGAATTGCACGAATCAAGAAGGCAGTTGGACCGGAGATTCCGGTAGGAGCTGTAAAATTTGATTATCATCCGGCTTTCGGTTTCAAGAGCGGAGACGAATTATTCCAGTAAGACGGTTGTTTTTTCTCTTGCGGTATGGTACTATTTGTAGTACTGATAAAAATAGAGTTTAGAGCAAGAGAGAAAAAAAACGGAGGAATGAAAATTTGAGTAAAGTAGCGATTGTGACAGACAGTAACAGTGGAATTACTCAGGCACAGGCAAAAGAACTTGGAATTCGCGTCATGCCGATGCCGTTTTATATTAATGAAGAAATGCTTCTGGAGGATATTGATCTGACCCAGGAACAGTTTTATGAGAGATTGACAGAAGGTGCGGATATTCATACATCCACCCCTATTTTAACTGATTTTACAGAACTTTGGGATGAACTGCTGGAGGAGTACGATGAGATCGTGCATATTCCGATGTCCAGCGGACTTTCCAGTACCTGTTCTACCGCAGCAATGCTGGCACAGGATTATGAAGGAAAGGTATTTGTCGTAGACAATCAGCGTATTTCCGTGACACAGCGGCAATCTGTGATGGATGCCATGGAACTTGCGGCTGCAGGAAAAAACGGTCAGGAGATCTATGATAAACTCATGGAGAATAAAATGGAATCCAGTATCTATATCATGCTGGATACCTTATATTATCTGAAAAAAGGCGGACGTATCACACCGGCGGCTGCAGCCCTTGGTACCTTGTTGAAATTAAAACCGGTTCTTCAGATCCAGGGTGAAAAGCTGGATGCTTTTGCGAAAGCAAGAACAGTCAAACAGGCGAAGAACATTATGATCAAACAGATCAAAGATGACTGCGAGCGTCGTTTTGGTTCTGCTGATGGCACCGGTGTACACATTTCCATGGCGTATACCCATGACCTGGAGGCAGCGGAAGAGTTCAAAAAAGAAGTACAGGCAGCATTTCCGAATCATGAGATCGTGTTGAATCCGCTTTCTCTGAGCATTGCCTGCCATATCGGACCGGGAGCATTGGCCGTGACTGCCACAAAAGCAATTGAGGTAGATGCATAATGATTGATTACGAGAAGTTAAAAGAAATCAGAAACATGGGATATATCAAGCATACCGGGATTCGGACAGTAGAACTCCGGGAAGGCTATGCAAAATGTGAAATTGTATTGGATGAGCGTCATGCAAATCCCATCGGTTCCACGCATGGCGGTGTATTGTTTACTTTGGTAGATACTGTGGGCGGAGCGGCAGCTACCAGCCGTGGCAGATATGTGACCACTGTGTCAGGAAATATTAATTATCTGCGTCCTGCCATGGACTGTAAAAAACTGATCGGAGAATCCCGTGAAATCAAGGTTGGCAAAAAAATGTGTGTGTATGATGTGATGATCACCGACGAGAACGACCGCGAGATTGCCAAGGCAACGATGACGTTTTTTTATCTGGATAAAATTAATGCAGACGAATTTATAAGTTTTGCTTATGAATAAAGGCGATATATTAGAAAAAAGATTTTACATCTTGTATATTATCGTGTATAATCATAAAGTAAAACGGAAAATAAAAAAGACAGGTTTTACACCTGTCTTTTATAATGCCGAAGGAGGAATCTGTAATTATGGTAAAAGCTGTAGTAGGAGCAAACTGGGGTGATGAAGGAAAAGGTAAAATCACCGACATGTTGGCAAAAGAGGCAGATATTATTGTTCGTTTCCAGGGTGGCGCAAATGCAGGCCATACAATCGTGAACAATTATGGTAAATTTGCACTTCATACACTTCCGTCAGGATGTTTTTATGGACATACAACAAGTATCATCGGTAACGGTGTTGCATTAAATATTCCGGTACTGTTCAAGGAAATCCAGGACATTGTTGCAAAAGGTGTGCCAATGCCAAAAATTCTTGTGTCTGACCGTGCACAGATGGTCATGCCATATCATGTGTTATTCGATCAGTACGAAGAAGAGCGACTGGGTGGTAAATCATTCGGTTCCACAAAATCCGGTATTGCACCATTCTACTCAGATAAATATGCAAAAATCGGTTTTCAGGTAAGTGAATTATTTGATGAGGAGCTTTTAAAAGAGAAAGTTGTCAGTGTCTGCGAGACAAAGAACGTTACTTTAGAGCACCTGTATCACAAACCGTTACTGAATCCGGATGAGTTATTAGAGACTCTGCACCAGTACAAAGAGATGGTAGAGCCGTATGTATGTGATGTATCTACTTATCTGTGGAATGCAATTAAAGAAGGCAAAGAAATCCTGTTAGAGGGTCAGCTTGGTACATTAAAAGATCCGGATCACGGAATTTATCCGATGGTTACATCTTCTTCCACACTGGCAGCATATGGAGCAATCGGCGCAGGTATCCCGCCATACGAGATCAAGAAGATTATTACAGTCTGCAAAGCATACTCAAGTGCAGTAGGTGCAGGCGCATTTGTCAGCGAGATCTTTGGTGATGAAGCTGATGAGCTGAGAAGACGCGGTGGCGACGGTGGTGAGTACGGCGCTACAACAGGCAGACCGAGACGTATGGGATGGTTCGACTGTGTTGCCAGCAAATATGGATGCCGTCTGCAGGGTACTACAGATGTAGCATTTACCGTACTGGATGTACTTGGATATCTGGATGAGATTCCGGTATGTGTAGGTTACGAGATTGACGGTGAAGTGACAACTGACTTCCCGACCACTGCAAAACTGGAGAAAGCAAAACCGGTATTAAAGACATTACCGGGATGGAAATGCGATATCCGCGGAATCAAAAAATACGAAGATCTTCCGGAAAACTGCCGCAAATATGTAGAGTTCATCGAGGAACAGATAGGTTTCCCGATCACTATGGTTTCCAACGGACCGGGCAGAGAAGATATCATATATCGTTAGACATATGGAAACATAGCTATTCAGACCAAAGCAGATTTGTAAAAAATAGGTATAAAAATGTTAGACAGGAGCAGCGAAACAATCGGCTGCTCCTTTTTCTATATGATAAGAAATTATGATGAATTTCCTGTCATATAAAAGCACTTCGTGCAAACGATGCGCACTCGCACGATAAGAGATCCTTGCTGTCAGGTAGTTTTTTTGGCGGTATGTAAACCCTATTTTTACCATAGGAATAAAACAAAAGAAAAAAGTCGCTGTTTTGTGTAAAATTATGAAAAAATGTAAAAGAAACTGAAAAACATTGTAAAAAATATTGAGAAAAACACAAAATACACTTTAAAAATTGGTGAATATGCAGTATAATATAACCAATACCCATACTAACTATTTGAAAATTATGGGAAGAAATACTAATTTTTCAGAGGGGGATATGAAGTGGAAAAAGAAATTATTGCTATGCTGCTTGCCGGTGGTCAGGGCTCACGATTATATGCGCTGACACAGAAGCTTGCAAAACCTGCAGTTCCATTTGGCGGAAAATACCGAATCATTGATTTTCCGTTATCCAATTGTATAAATTCCGGTATTGATACCGTAGGTATTCTGACACAGTATCAGCCACTTGTTTTGAATGAGTACATTGGAAATGGACAACCCTGGGATCTTGACCGTTTACACGGAGGCGTCCATGTATTGCCACCATATCAGAAAGCATCCGGTTCCGACTGGTACAAAGGAACTGCGAATGCGATTTACCAGAACATTTCGTTTATTGAGCGTTATGATCCGAAATATGTCATCATTCTTTCCGGTGATCAGATCTGCAAACAGGATTATAGCGATTTTCTGGAGTTCCATAAGCAGAAAGGCGCAGAATTTAGTGTGGCTGTTATGGAGGTACCATGGGAAGAGGCCTCCCGTTTCGGACTGATGGTTGCGGATGAGAATGACAAGATTACAGAATTCCAGGAAAAACCGGCGAATCCGAAGTCAAACCTGGCTTCTATGGGTATCTATATTTTCAACTGGGATGTACTGCGTAAGTATCTGATCGAAGATGAGGAAGATCCGGAATCTGAGAACGATTTTGGTAACAATATTATCCCGAATCTGTTGCGTGATGGCAGAGATATGTATGCATACCACTTCAGTGGTTACTGGAAAGATGTCGGAACGATTTCTTCTCTGTGGGAAGCAAATATGGAAGTACTCGATCCGAAAAACAGTGGTATTGATCTGTTTGATGATGACTGGAAAATCTACAGTCGAAACAGTGGTATGACTGGTCATAAGATTGGCGCGCATGCGGAGATTAAAAACTCTATGATCACAGATGGATGCCGTATTGACGGTGACGTAGAGCATTCGGTTCTGTTTGCCGGTGTAAAAGTGGCACCGGGGGCCGTTGTTAAAGACGCAGTTGTCATGGGTGGTACTGTGATTAAAGCTGGCGCAGTGGTTGAGCATTGTATTATCGGTGAGAATGCCGTGATCAGTGAAAACGCAAAAGTCGGTGTGGTAAAAGAAGGCGAGGACAAAGGTGTGGCTACCATTGGACCAGGTGTCTATGTGGGAGATGGTGCAACGGTTGGCTCTAATGCCATGGTGCGAGAAAATGTAAAGGATGGTGAGGAACAATGGTAAAGTCAAATATTAGCGCATTGGGAATTATTTTTCCAAATTACTATGATTCTCTTATCCCGGAGCTCGTCAATGAGCGACTGATGGGATCCATTCCTTTTGCAAGCCGCTATCGTATGATCGACTTTGTTCTGTCCAGTATGGTAAACAGCGGCATCAACAACGTATCTGTACTGGTGCGTGAGAAATATCATTCACTGATGGATCACCTCGGTTCCGGCCGTGAGTGGGATCTGGTGCGCAAGAACGGTGGTCTGACAATCTGGCCACCATATGCGGAGAAAGGCATGAACCTGTACAGTGGACGTATCGAAGCTCTGGAACATACCCTGGATTATCTGAAAAAGCAGAAAGAGAAATATGTCATCATGGCAGACACAAACATTGCCGTGAACTTTGATTTTAGAAAAATGGTTGCAACCCATGAGGAAAATGATGCGGATGTAACGGTTGCATACACAGTAGAGGAAATTCCGGAAGGTTCTCTGAAAGCCGAGAATGCAAAGAAGGATATGTACTATACCTTTGATTTTGATGAGAATGGCCGTGTTACAAAATGGCATATCAATACAAAAGAAAAAGGCGTACATAACCTTGGCATGAATATCTACTGCTTCAACCGTGAGTATCTGATCAATCTGATCGATGATGCATTTATCCGTGGAAATGTTTTCCTGGAGCGTGATATTCTGGCAAAAGAAGCAGATAAGATGAAGATTTACGGACATAAATATGAAGGCTATTGTTCCCGTATCTGCGATATGAAGAGTTATTTCCAGGAAAATCTGAAATTACTGGAAGACGAAAATCTGGAAGGACTGTTCGCGGGAGGACAGATTTATACAAAACTGAGAGATGACAACCCGACTCGTTATATTGATGGTGCCGTTGTAAAAAACACAATGGCGGCAGATGGCTGTCTGATCGAAGGAACAGTGGAAAACTGTATTCTTTTCCGTGGGGTAAAAGTCGGAAAAGGAGCGGTTGTGAAAAATTGTGTGCTGATGCAGGATACGGTAATTGAGCCGGATGTAAAAGCAGAGTATATCATTACCGATAAAAATGCTGTCATTACCGCCGGAACAGAATTAAAGGGAGCAGATTCTTTCCCGGTGTACATCGCAAAACACCAGACGGTATAAGGCATAGGTATAAGATATCAATAAAAGTCGAGATTTCGACTGAGAAAATAAAAAGCGTAAGTTTATAGGATTGTGAGAGAACAAAGCATGGAGCAATCTGTGTGATCAAAAGGAGCTGTGCAGCAGTGCTGTGCGGCTCCTTTTTAGGAGTTCACTTAGATATGGATATTTTTTCGGATGGCATATACACATTATTTCTACAGCATCTCCTTTGTTGAAAAAAGGGTTGACATTGCAATTGTTGTAAGGTTTACTAATAAACAGAGCGTTTTTTAGTATGGTAAGTAGCGGGAGAAAAATAATTTATGGAACGAAATCTTACAACAGGAAGTATTTTAAAAAATATGATGTATTTTTCACTGCCATATCTGTTATCGTATTTTTTACAGACATTATATGGTATGGCGGATCTGTTTATTGTCGGACAGTTTGACGGTGTGGCGAGTACCACGGCGGTATCGGTAGGCAGTCAGGTAATGCATATGCTGACGGTTATGATCGTTGGTCTGGCAATGGGAACCACTGTTGTGATCGGTCAGGCAGTGGGAGGTCGTGACCGGGAGAAAGCTGCAAAAACTATCGGAAATACGGTTGTTTTGTTTATGATCGTGGCAGTTGCGATGATGGCGGTTTTTCTGATGCTTGTGCGTCCAATTGTAGCAGTGATGTCCACACCGCAGGAAGCGGTGGAAGGAACTGTAGCTTATCTGACAATCTGCTTTATCGGAATTCCGTGTATTACGGCATATAATATCATCAGTTCAATTTTCCGCGGCCTTGGAGATTCTAAGAGCCCGATGTATTTTATTGCGATTGCCTGTGCGGCAAATATTGGCTTTGACTATATTTTTATGGGTGGCCTGCATCTTGGAGCGGCAGGAGCTGCCCTTGGTACGACACTGGCGCAGGCGCTTAGTGTGGTGATTGCACTGTGCGTGATCAAACGGCGTGGTATTGGTGTAAAGGTGAGCCGAAAGGATTTCAGACCGGAACGAAAAGTAATGGGTCAGATCCTTCGCATTGGTATTCCGATTGCCCTACAGGATGGATTGATCCAGATTGCGTTTATTGTAATTACGGTCATTGCAAACCGTCGTGGCCTGAATGATGCTGCAGCAGTCGGAATTGTGGAAAAAATCATCAGTTTCTTATTCCTTGTGCCGTCTTCCATGCTGTCTACTGTGTCAGCACTGGGCGCACAGAATATTGGAGCAGGCAAACCCGAACGTGCCATCAAAACGCTTCGCTATTCCATTGGAATCACGGTAGGATTTGGTGTGATCATCGCAGTTATCATACAGTTTGTAGCAGCGCCGGTAGTGGGGCTGTTTACGGCGGATGCAGCGGTTATTTTGCTTGGCACACAGTACATCCGTGGTTATATCTGGGATTGTATCTTCGCAGGTATTCATTTCAGTTTCAGCGGATATTTCTGCGCGTGCGGACGGTCAGAATTGTCCTTTATCCACAATATCACTGCCATTGTGCTGGTACGTGTGCCTGGGGTGTATCTGACATCAAAATTATTTCCGGATACGTTGTTCCCGATGGGACTTGCGACAGTGGCCGGATCTCTGACTTCGGTGCTCATTTGTCTGATTGCATTTTCACTGCTTCAGAGAAAGAAAAAAATTGCATAAAATTGATAAAAGAGGGACTTCAAAAACAGTTGTTTTTGAGGTCCTTTTTTTGCGTAAAGTCAGAATATATGCAGTTTTGTGGATTTCCTGGCACTGATTGTGCATGTTGTATAGTGCCCATTTTCAGTCAAATTGCCAGATTGACGCTGATGGGTTCAGTTGTATATACTTGGGCAACAGTTGAGAGAGGGAAAGGCGTGATAGGATGAAAGACAGGGAGGATACCTGTCTGCTGTGTGGCAGTCTAATCGGTGGAAAATATCGAATCTTACAGGAAATCGGTCACGGTGGAATGAGTCGGGTTTATCTGGCAGTAAATGAAACGGTAAACCGCAAATGGGCTATTAAGGAACTGCGGAATGGCACAGAGACAGATATGGAGCTGGCGAAGCGGGGGCTTTTGCGGGAAATAGATATGTTAAAAAAGCTGCGGCATCCGGGTCTGCCGGGGATTTTTGATGTGGTGGAAGAAAAAGGCCGCTTTTTTCTTGTGATGGATTACATACAAGGGCAGCCTTTAAGTGAGAGGCTGGAGCGGGAAGGCAGGCAGTCCGAAGAACAGGTTGTTCACTGGGGGATGGAACTTTGTGAAGTGCTTGGATATCTGCATGCACAGTCACCGGCAGTAATTTATCGGGATATGAAACCAGCAAATATCATTGAAAAAACGGATGGAACACTGGCCTTGATCGATTTCGGAACAGCCAGGGAATTTAAAGGGGGAAACGGAATGGATACAGTGTGTCTAGGAACCGTTGGGTATGCGGCACCGGAGCAGTTCGGTGGAAGTGGGGAGACGGATGCGCGGTCAGATATTTACAGTCTTGGAGCCACTTTATATCATCTGGCTATCGGGCAGCATCCGGGAGCCGGAATGGGGCGGCTGCAGAATAGCAGCAGGCGTGGCGGAATAAAAGAAAGGCTGTCACCGGGGCTTGAGCAGATTATCCGGAAGTGTACCAGAAAAGATCCACGCAGACGCTATCAGAGTTGTGAAGAACTGGCACATGCACTGCAAAAGATTGGAAAGATAAATAGGGAGAGAAGGATAGTTCGTGGGCATTGGTGTTATCGCCTGGTGCTATGGATAGGTGTCGGGATTTTTTGCGCCGGAACGGCTTTTTATTTAAATGGTGTTGCGAGGGATCAATGGCTATTAAGTGGTAATGGTGAAAGTGAAAATCTGGCAGGAGATAAAAAGATATTCGGTGTTAAAAAGGTGAGGCCAGAAACTTCGAAACAGGAACTTGTACGTTCTGGGAGATATGAGCAGGAACTTTTACAGGCAGAAACATACGAGGATTATCACTATTTGATTCTGCGATATCCGGAACGAACAGAGGCCTATCTGGCGCTGGTTCACAGTATGATTTCTGATCTGGTATTGACCAGAGAAGAAGCCGAACAATTAAATCAACTGTGGTTGGAAAAAATAATACCGGAAAAGGAAGCGGAAGAACAGGGTGAGACAGTTATACAGCGGCTTTCTGATGCAAATCAGGAAGGTTATACACAGGTATGTTATACAGTTGGAACTTCGTTTTTACAGTTTTATGAGGTGAATGTGGACAAAGATCGTTATGTGAGTGCGAAAAGATGGCTCAAGGGGGCGGAAAATGCATTTCCTGCGGCAAAAAGTTATGGTCGGATTGCAGATTGTCTGGAGTTGATCAGTCAGTATCAGGGGGCGCGTACTGTGCAGGTCGAAAAACGGTATGAGGAAGAACGTACGTTGTGGGAAAATGTACAGATGTTGCGAAGGGAGGCATCAGAATTGAAAATGGTGGATGACAGACTGCAGGTGTGGACAGAAATTGATCATTTGATCAACACAAATATGACTGCATTTCTTGAAGCCGCATCTTCGGAAGAACTCAGACAATTTTTAAGTGGAATATCAGAAGAAATGCAGGGGGAATCACAGATTGAAATACAGCAGACGGTAGTACAGATACAACAACGTATAGAGGAAACAATTCAGAAAATTGAGAGTGCAGGAGGAAATGGATGAGAAAAGTATTGGGAATGTTATGTGCGTGTTTGCTGCTTGTTAGCAGCGTGGGAACTGGGATACAGGTACAGGCAGAGAACGGAGCAAATAGAGTGGTCAAGAATGAAAAAGACGAAATGAAACCAGAAAATCTGTTTGCCTATGAGGCATTCGATGGAAGTAAGCAGGTTTCCGTGGTAAAAGCAGACACTGAAACAGGCTGGACGAGGGAAAATGTACTGAAAGATGAAATTGATGAGACAAGCAGATTAATTTATAACGGACCGGTGAGTGTGCGGGTAGAACTGCCGGAGAAGAAAGCAACTGTCGGAGATACGGATGGAAAAGATAGTACAGATGATGAAGACGTCAAAGATAGTGTAGATGATAAAAACAATATTGAAGATAAGAACGATAACGATAATGAGCGTAAAGTTGTAGAGAAAAATGCAGGTAAGAAATTTAAGAAAAAGAAAACGGTCGTGAAAGCGGTAAAAGAAGATGAATCAGAGGAAAAAGAGGACGGTACAGAAAAAAATGAGGAAGAAACGAAAGGAAATGAAGGAAATGGGGACAAAAATGAGAAGAAAGACGATTATAAGAACTTTGTAGTAAGCATTTTTCATAATGGAACAGAAATCTGGCATGCAGCGATAGAAAAAGAAGAAACACTTGATTTTATCTGCAGGATTTCTGAATGGAAATGGCAGAAAGAGTCACAGGCCTATGTACTTCAGGTATTCTGTTTTGCGGAAGGTGATTATCAGATTCTGGTAGAGGAAAAGATGAACCCTGACGTAAAAGGTGACGAAGAGATAAAATCAGATGAAAAAGATGAAGATAAGGCAGATACAGATAAAAGGGATAGGAAGAATGATGAATCAGATAGTGAAGTAGTGAAATTAATAGAAAAATCTGCGACAGTGACGGTTGACCGTACACCACCAGAGGCCTATCTGTCATGGAGAAAGAAAGAGACAACAGCAGGGAATGTGCAGGCAGATGGAACGCAGTTGGTGGAACTTTCTGTTTTGGATGCAAATTTTCGACCATCTGAGGTTGAATGGAAAGTTTTGGTAAAGAAAAACAAGACGGAACGTCAGAAGCATGAGAATCGTTGGACAGACGAATCAACTTCTTCATTGAAAAAATGGAGTGATTGGAGGCGTGACAAGGAAGAAAAGAACTTGTGGCATGCAACGGTGCCTTTGCATGCGGACGGACAATATCAGATGGAATTAAAATATACTGATCTGGCAGGGCATAGTTTACAAAAGAACTGTATGGGAACACTAGTGATCGATACCGTCAGTCCGCTGCTGACGGTTGATTATCCGACACCAGTACAGAAACAGAATGGAAAATTGTATTATGCAGAAAAGATAGATTTTGTATTGAATGTAACGGAGGAAAACTTTAGACCAGAAGACTTTGTTCTTTCTTTGATCAAGAATGAAGCCGTAGAAGATGTGCAGACAGAGTGGAAGGCGATTGGAACCACACAGTATCAGACAACCGTGTCATTGGGGAAAGACGGTGAGTATGAAATCAAGGCAGCTTATATTGATTCTTATGGAAATGAAATGGAACCATATCAGTCAGAAAAGATTGTTGTTGATCAGATGGCACCGGAAATAAAAGTGCTTGGAATATATGCGGATACTGCGGAGAAAACTGCCATTTCGGATGCAGTTCTTCAGATTCAGGATAAAGGAAACAATCTGAACACTGAATCAATACAGCCAATGTTGAAACGGGTAGTGACTGGAGTGGATGGAACCTATCTGACAGAGGAGGTGTTACTTCCGGAACCAGTGAAAAACCAGAATACAGGAGTTTGTAGTTATCGTATACCAGAACTGACCGAAGATGGAATATATACATTGACTTGCCAGGCAGAAGATTATTCCGGAAACAAAATCCATGAGATAAAAACGGAGGATGGAATTGCACATCAGCAAGTGAAATTCTCTATTAACCATGGTGGATCAGTCTTTGAGGTGGATGATTCAGTCATAGAACTGACGGAACGATATTATATTTATGGAGTGGAATCGGATGTGGAAATCCGGGAGATAAACACAGACTTGATTGAGGATTACAAAGTGCGTTTAAATGGAACTGTGCTGCAGGAAGGAAGAGATTTTACTACGGATGCAGTGACAGGGGAGAATTCCTGGAGTGTGCGTCGTTATGTGGTGAAAAAAGATGTTTTTGCCAAAGAAGGAGAATATCATCTGGTGGTGGAATCCGAGGATAAGACTGGAACAAAGGCATATAGTGATGTGAAAAAGATGCAGTTGTCATGGGTGGTGGATCAGTCGGCACCATCGGTTTTGCTGTTTGGACTGGAAGCAGATCATGTTTATGAGACGGAAGAACAGCCGGTGACAGCCATACCGTCAGATGAAGGCGGAAAATTAAAGACTTTTCAGGTATCTGTGACGGATGATCTGGGAGAAAACAGGAAAATGCTGGTAAACATGAGCGGGGAGAAACTGGAGCAGTACTTAAAAGAACATGATGGACAGGTGCAGTTTACCATTTCTGAGGGCGTAGAACAGCAGATAGAAATTTTTTGCGCAGATCAGGCATGGAAGAAAGATGGTAGCACAAATGAGTATCACGAAGTGATCCAAGGCGTGTTTGTGGCGAAAAATCAAAGAAGCCTTCGCAGAATGAAACGGGATCTGGAGAAACGGTTAAAAGAAAAAACGGAGCAATCGGAATCAGGGATGAATACTGAAGTGCAACAGCGAATGCCTGTAACAACAATCGTTGTGATAGCAGCAATAGTTGGGGCTGTATGTTGTGCGGCAGTGACCGGAGGGAGAAGAAAGAAAAAACGATAAAGAAAAAACGGACACATAATTGACACATTTTTTCCTAATATTTAACACATTTTCCGTATAAGATACAGAATAGCAATTTTAGAAAACGGAGGAGATCGTGTTTTGATAGAAATCAGTCATCTTACAAAAAAATACGGCACAAATGTGGCGGTCAATGATCTGAATCTGACACTGGAACCGGGAAACATTTATGGATTCCTGGGCCCAAATGGTGCAGGAAAATCAACGACAATGAATATTATTACCGGTTATATCGGTGCGACATCCGGAGAAGTAAAAATCAATGGATATGACATTAATAAGAATCCGGAGGAAGCAAAAAAATGTATCGGCTATCTGCCGGAAATCCCGCCGGTGTATGGTGATATGAAAGTATTGGAATATCTGAAATTTGTGGCAGAACTGAAAAAATTGGATCCGCATACACGAAATGCAGATATTAAGCAGGTGATGGATCTGACAAAGCTTCATGAAATGAAAGATCGTCTGATCCGAAACCTGTCAAAAGGATACCGACAGCGTGTAGGACTTGCACAGGCGTTGATGGGAATGCCGGAAATTATTATTCTTGATGAGCCGACGGTAGGACTGGATCCGAAACAGATTATTGAAATTCGTGATCTGATCCGCTCTTTGAAGGAAAATCATACAGTAATTTTGAGTTCCCACATTTTACAGGAAATCAGTGCCGTGTGTGATCATGTGTTTATTATTTCCAGGGGAAATCTGGTGGCCAGTGATTCTATGGAACATCTGGAGAGCCGTATGAGTGGTGCGCAGCAACTGGATGTTGTCGTACAGGGAACTTTGGAACAGACTGCCGGTCTGAAACAGGTTGATGGCGTCAAAGAATGTAAAATCGTGCGGGAAGTGCTTTTACATGATCCGGATGTAGAAGAAACGGAAGGCATTGTTTTGGAAGAAAAGACTGCAGAAGGTGCATCAGTACTTGAAGCGGAAAAGAAAAACAAAGAATTCGTGAAAACTGAGTTATCTGTGCAGAAAAAAGATGCAATGGAAGCAGCAGAATTTGAGGAGAAGGAACTCCACCTGTCTGTTATTGCGCAGGAGGGATGCGATATCCGTGCATCCGTATTCTATTATTGTGCGGATAGCAATCTTGTTTTGCTGGAAATGAAGACAAATACAAAGACTCTGGAGGATGTATTCCTTGAGTTGACCAGATCTGAGGAGGTGCATAAGGCATGATGGCAGTATTAAAAAGAGAGCTGAAGGCATATTTTACCTCTGTGATTGGATGGATTTTCCTTGCAGCATTTTTCTTTGTATTTAATTTATATTTTGTGGCTAATAACATGATTTATGGTACACCATACCTGTCCTATTCTTTGAATAATGTGGCATTTGTACTGATGATCATTATTCCAATTCTGGCTATGCGAAGTATGGCAGATGACAGGAGAACAAAAACAGATCAGTTATTGTATACCTCACCGGTTTCTATACCAAAGGTAATTATTGGAAAATTTTTCGCATTGGTGATTGTGTTTTCTATTGTTGCCGGTGCAATATGTCTGTGCCCGGTAATCCTGTCCAGATTTGGCAGTGTTCCAATTGCGGAAAGTTATGCGGCAATCCTTGGATTATGGTTATATGGATGCCTGTCTATTTCTATTTGTGTTTTTGTGTCCGCTCTGACAGAAAGCCAGGTAATCGCTGCAGTATTATCCTTTGCAGTATTATTTATTGGATATATGATGGAGGGAATCACAAGCATTATTTCTTCGAGTGGGAATGCATTGACCAAGATTTTAAATTGTCTGTCTACGTCCACTGCACTGAATAATTTCAGCAATGGAATGCTGGATGTGACCGGAATTATTTATTATGTCAGTGGAACGGTATTGTTCTTGTTCCTGACCTGTCAGGTAGTGCAGAAGCATCGCTGGACAGTAAGTTCCAAAAAAATCAGACGAGGTGTGTTCAACTCCAGTTTTGTTGTGATCGGAATTGCGATTGCTGTTGCAGTAAATGTGTTTGCAAATCAGCTTCCGGAAAAAGTGAAAAACGTAGATTTAACCACACAGAATTTGTATACACTGACAGATGACAGTGTAAATCTGGTGAAAAAATTAAAACAGGATGTAACGTTATATGTACTGTCCAGCGAAAAGAGTGCGGACGATACCGTAGTACATACACTGGAAAATTATACGGATGAATCTTCACATATCAAAGTTGAATACGTGGATCCGGCTGTTTCACCGAATTTTTATGCAAGCTATACAGATACGGCACCGTCAGACGGAAGTATTATTGTTGTGAGCGGAGATACCTCTAAAGTAGTAGATGCAAATGACCTGTATGATTATTCCGTAGATTATTCAACTTATACACAAACAAAATCTGCATATGATGGAGAAGGTCAGCTGACCAGTGCTATCAGTTATGTAACCAGTGAGGATAAGCCAAAGGTATATGAAATCACCGGTCACGGAGAGACTTCTCTGGATGATAGTTTTAAGTCTGCACTGGAGAAAATGAATATTTCTGTAGAAGAAATCACACTTCTGCAGAAAGATGCGATTCCGGATGATGCAGCTGCGATCATTATTAACGGACCAACTTCTGATTTTTCAGCAGATGATGCAACAAAGGTAAGTAATTATCTGGCAGGCGGCGGAAAGGCAGTGATTACCACTTCTTACAGTAAGACAGCTGAGACACCGAATTTTGACAGTATCCTTGCAACTTATGATGTTAATGTAACAAATGGTCTGGTTATGGATTCTGATTCTACACATTATTATCAGTATCCATTCTATCTGCTTCCAAATGTTGCAAGCGCTACGCAGACTTCAAAAGTGGAAAAATATGTATTTATGCCGTATGCACAGCCTATAAGCAATTCCGGTGCGCATCCGGATACAATTACATGGACAGATCTTCTGACAACTTCTGATAGTGCTTACGTAAAGACCGATATTGCAAATATCAAAACTTTTGAGAAAGAAGATGGAGATCAGACTGGAAGCTTTAGCATTGCAGCAAATATTACGGACAGTGAGACAGGAGCGGATATTACAATCCTCGGTTCTTCTCTGGCCTTTACAAATGATGCAGATTCCATGGTATCCGGACAGAATCTGGCACTGTTTAAAGGAATTACAAGCAGCTTTGCGGGAAGTGATTCTGCGGTATCCATTGATGCAAAACAGTATACATATTCCACGCTGTCTGTAAATCAGTCTATTGCGATCATGAGTGAGACACTGCTTGTCATGGTTCTTCCGGTGGCTCTGATCGTGATCGGTATTGTGATCTGGTATCGCAGACGCCGGGCATAGTAAAAGTTCTGGGAGAGGTACGCAATTTGACAAATTAAGCAAGCTGTGTGAATGGATTGCGATTATCTGTTTATCTTAAATAGATTAGTTTGCCGGAATAAAATTGTGTACAACTTCTCCTTTGCTGGAAAGGAATTAGTGTATGAGAAAAAAACAATGGATTATTTTAGTGATTGCATTGGTGGCAATTGTAGCTGCGTCTGCTGGAATGAAAGGGTACCAGAAAAAACAGGATCAGAAAGCCGCGGAGCAGAAAGAAAACGAGAAAGTTTATGCACTGCAGTTTGCATCGGATGATGTGACAGGAATCTCTTATGAATATGATGGAACGGTTCTGAAGTTTACAAAAGAGGGGGATGACTGGAGGTGCAGTATAGATGAAACCGCAGAGATTGATGCGGATAAAATGAAAACGATGCTGTCCTCTCTTGGCAGCATGACCGCGGACAGTACCGTGGAAAGCCCGGAGGATGTATCAGAATATGGCATTGATCAGCCGACACAGCAGGTAACACTGAACTTCTCAGATGGCAGTGAAAAAACGGTGACATTTGGAAGTACAAATGAAATTGTTGGAGGCACTTATGTGCAGGTTAGTGATGATGAGAACGTATATCTGGTTGCCAGCAGTTACGTAAATACAACACTGAATAAAGGCGTTGATGATCTCAAAGTCGACGATACAGATGACACCGACGATACGTCTTCCTCATCTTCCGAAACAGATACGTCTTCTGATACTTCGACTACAACGAAATAATGAAGTGATTTAAAAACGTTAGGTTATGAAAAGGACTCAGCTATTCTGTATTGCCCGCTAACAATCGCTGGTCAAGAAAAAATAGCCAGAGTCCTTTGATTTCGTTTTGTATAACATTAAATTTTAGCCATCCTTTTCGGGCGTATCATCATTCTGTTTCCCTTTCATCATTCGGTAGATGAAGGAATACGCCCAGAGCAGTACCGGCAATACAATCGTTGCATACACGGCAGCCTTTAACAGGCTGATCGCTTCCGCACTGCCAATCAGCGCCAGCACAAGTGTAGACACATATAATCCGATTAGTGCGACAACACCGATGAGCGCAGTAATCTGTTTTAATTTTTTCATATAAATAAAATCTCCATTTCTATTTTATACATGTTAGTAATCTCTGAAAGCCTTTCTTTATTTTACTCCTGTGTATCTGGTTCCGTCAAGAGCTCCGAACTTTGCAGTGTCGGATCAAATGCATCTGCGATTCTGCAGATTGGTTTGAAATCCGGAACGTAATTGGTGGGAAGTTCCCGCGGTGACATCCCTGTAATATCACGGAAAACCCGGTTAAAATGCCGGATGGTTTCAAATCCGCAGAGGGATGCGATTTCTGTCACCGAATGTTTGCGTGGATTTTCCAACAGCATGGCGATGGCATGTTCCAAACGAACGGTATTCAGATATCTGGAAAATGTCATACCGGAAATCTTTCGGAAAAATCTCGAAAAATACGGTTCCGACAGTCCCATAAATGCAGCAGCATCCGAAAATGTGATGTAGTTGTAATTCCTGTCAATTTCATCCAGCAGATTTTTATAATTGTCAATGGAAGAGTGTTCCTGACGGCTCACGGCAGGCATACAGTGTTCTCCACGAAAAATCCGGATCATTAATTCGGTGATAAGCACACAGGTCTGTTGTTCAAAAAAAGGTTTTTTCTCGGTACGTTCTCTCTGAATACGGGAAAAGACATCTGTAATGTCATAACTGCCGGACAGTTTGGCACAGCAGAGCTGATAATGGCTGGTCAGCGACGCAGTCAGAGCAGCATCAAATAAGGTGATAGCAGTGATACTGTCCGGTTCGCTTTTGATATAGTGAATTTCTCCGCTGGAGAGAAAAATACCTTCTCCGGCGGTGAGAGTATATTTCTGATGATTGTGGGATACTGTGACACAGCCATGTTCCACACAGATTAGTTCGTTTTCCAGATGCCAGTGCGGAAGGTTGTGCAGGTTGCGGTAGCGGCCGGTCCAGACTCGCTCAGTACCTGCGGTATTTCTTGGTTCAAAATTTGCAAGCATATATGCCTCCGAAGATCATAGCGCAGAAAAGATGAAATGGATGGTTCATCTAATTCAGAAAGCCAAAATCTGAAAAAGTATTTTTTCTTTTTATTTTATATGGAATGTCAATAAATGTCCAGAAAATGCATAATAAAATTCTTTTGATTTCAACGAAAATGATTTATGATAGATTTATTACAAGACGAAGAAAAATGAAAATATATTTCGATCATAAATAGAAAGGGGAAATACGATGGACAACATGAAAATTGCAGAACGAATCCGAAATGGCCAAACGGTACTTGGTATGGAGTTTGGATCCACAAGAATTAAGGCAATTTTGATTGATGAAGCGGGGAATCCGTTAGCTTCCGGTAGTCATGGATGGGAGAACCGTTTGGAAAATCAGATCTGGACATACAGTCTGACGGATATCCGGGAAGGATTGCAGGATTGTTATGCGGATTTGAAGCAGGATGTTCAGAAAAAATACGGCGAGACACTGACAAAGGTAGCTGCATTGGGATTCAGTGGTATGATGCACGGTTATATGGCTTTTGATGCAGAAGATCAGTTACTGGTTCCGTTCCGCACATGGAGAAATACAATGACAGAGCAGGCAGCAAAAGAACTTTCTGAAACGTTTTCCTTTAATATTCCACAGCGTTGGAGTGTGGCACATTTGTATCAGGCAATTTTAAATGGTGAGTCCCACGTAAATCAGATTAGCTTTGTTACCACTTTGGCAGGCTATATTCACTGGAAACTTACAGGAGAAAAAGTTGTTGGTGTCGGTGAAGCAGCAGGGATGTTCCCCATTGATTCAAATACAAATGTTTACGATGAAGTAATGGCAGCAAAATTTGACGGGCTGTTACAGGCGAAAGGAATGAAATATCATTTGAAAGATATTTTCCCGAAGGTGCTGGTGGCAGGAGAGCAGGCTGGTACGCTGACAGAGGCAGGCGCAAAACTGCTGGATCCGGCCGGAGATCTGCAGGCAGGAATTCCACTTTGTCCGCCGGAGGGAGACGCAGGAACCGGTATGACAGCGACAAACAGTGTGGCAGTCCGCACTGGAAACGTATCTGCAGGAACAAGTGTGTTTGCAATGGTTGTTATGGAACATGCTCTTTCTAAATATTATGAAGAGATTGATATGGTTACCACACCGGATGGAAAACCAGTGGCGATGGTACACTGCAATAACTGTACCTCTGATCTGAATGCATGGGTTGGATTGTTTGGCGAAGCATTGGAAACTTTTGGTGTGAAACCGGATATGGATACCTTGTACGGAACTTTGTATCGCAAAGCATTGGAAGGTGACACAGATTGCGGCGGTCTGCTGGCATATAATTATTTTTCAGGAGAGAGTATTACCGGATTTGAAAAAGGACGCCCATTGTTTGTGCGCAGACCGGACAGTGCATTTAACCTGGCAAACTTCATGAGAGTACATCTGATGACATCCCTTGGTGCATTGAAAGCCGGCATGGACATTCTGGTAAAACAGGAAAAAGTACAGATTGACAAGATGCTTGGTCACGGTGGATTTTTCCTGACAAAAGGTGTCGGACAACGAATCATGGCTGCGGCAATGCAGACCCCGGTGTTTGTTATGGAGACAGCCGGTGAGGGCGGTGCCTGGGGAATTGCACTTCTGGCTGCTTATATGCAGAACAAGTCAGAAGGTGAGACATTACCGGAGTATCTGAATACCAGAATTTTCCACGGAGAGGAAGGAAGTGCAATGCAGCCGGAGGCAGCCGATGTGGAAGGATTTGAGGCATTTATGAAAGATTACAAAGCAGGTCTTGCCATTGAACGTGCAGCGGTAGAGCAGTTGCACTAATTTAGAATTATAATAAATCATAACGGATATACATGGGAATCTTTTGTTAGATTTGCAGCGATGCACAGAAGAATATGTCTTGCATTGCATGACGTGCATCTCGCAGCAAGAATGCCGATGGCATTCTTGAATTTCCACGGTATGTATATAAGGAAGATTTTCAGGTATATCGGAAGAATGGAGGGATTTTTCATGTTGGAAGAGTTGAAAAAACAGGTATATGAAGCAAACATGATGCTTCCAAAGTATGGACTGGTAACATTCACCTGGGGAAATGTCAGTGGAATTGACCGGAAATCCGGGTTGTTTGTTATCAAACCAAGTGGTGTGGAATATGATCTGCTGACACCGGAAGATATGGTGATTGTAGATTTAAATGGAAATAAGGTGGAAGGACGCTATAATCCATCTTCTGATACTGCAACCCATGTGGTCCTTTATAATCGTTTTCCAAATATCGGTGGAATCGTACATACCCATTCTTCCTGGGCCACCAGCTGGGCACAGGCAGGACGTGACATTCCGTGTTATGGAACAACTCATGCGGATTATATTTACGGAGAGGTTCCATGTGTGCGCAATCTGACAAAAGAAGAGATTGACGAAGGATATGAGCGTAATACCGGTGTGCTGATCGCGGATGAGTTCGAACGCCGCGGCAAAGATTATATCGCAGTCCCGGCAGTTTTATGTAAAAATCATGGCCCGTTTACCTGGGGCAAAGATGCACATGAGGCAGTGCACAACGCAGTTGTTCTGGAAGAAGTGGCAAAAATGGCTGCTCGCTGCGAGATGATCAATCCACAAAATCAGCCGGCTCCGCAGGAACTGCAGGACAAGCACTATTACAGAAAGCATGGCGCAAATGCATATTACGGACAGAACAACTAACTATTTGATGAAACTGCAACTATAAAAACAGAAATGATATATGAGGAGGAAAATATACTATGATTCAGCAGAAAAATTACAAATTCTGGTTTTGTACAGGTTCACAGGATTTATATGGAGACGAGTGCCTGGCTCATGTGGCAGAGCATGCCAAAATTATTGTGAACGCATTAAATGCTTCTGGAAATCTTCCATATGAAGTAGTCTGGAAACCAACTCTGATCACAAACGAACTGATCCGTCAGACCTTCAATGAGGCAAACAATGATGAAAACTGTGCAGGTGTCATTACATGGATGCACACTTTTTCACCTGCAAAATCATGGATCCTCGGCCTGCAGGAGTACAGAAAACCACTGCTTCACCTGCATACACAGTTCAATCGTGAGATCCCGTATGACAGTATCGACATGGATTTCATGAACGAGAACCAGTCCGCACACGGTGATCGCGAATTTGGACATATTTTCAGCCGCCTTGGTATGGAACGAAAGATTGTAGTTGGCTACTGGGAAGATGAAGCCGTTCAGAAAAAGATCGGTTCCTGGATGCGTACTGCAGTTGGTGTGGTAGAGAGCAGCCATGTCCGCGTTATGAGAATTGCAGACAACATGAGAAACGTAGCTGTTACTGAGGGTGACAAAGTGGAAGCACAGATTAAATTTGGCTGGGAAGTAGATGCTTATCCGGTAAATGAGATTGCTGAGGCTGTTGCCGCTGTTTCTCAGGCAGATATTGATACATTAGTAGAAGAGTACTACAGCAAATACCAGATCTTGTTAGAGGGCAGAGATGAGAAAGAATTCCGCAAACATGTGGCTGTTCAGGCAGGTATCGAAATCGGATTTGAACGTTTCCTGGAGGAGAAAAATTATCAGGCCATCGTTACTCACTTCGGAGATCTGGGTACACTGCAGCAGCTTCCGGGACTGGCTATCCAGCGTCTGATGGAAAAAGGATACGGCTTCGGTGGTGAGGGTGACTGGAAGACAGCAGCCATGGTGCGTGTCATGAAAATCATGACTCAGGGCATGAAAGATGCAAAAGGAACTTCCTTTATGGAAGACTATACATACAATCTTGTTTCCGGAAAAGAAGGTATTCTTGAGGCGCATATGCTGGAAGTTTGCCCAAGTATCGCAGACGGCCCGATCAGCATCAAAGAGCAGCCGTTGTCCATGGGTGACAGAGAAGATCCGGCCCGTCTGGTATTTACCGCAAAGACAGGTCCTGCTATCGCAACTTCCCTGATTGATCTTGGTGACCGCTTCCGCCTGATCATCAACGATGTAGAGTGCAAAAAGACAGAGAAACCGATGCCGAAATTGCCGGTTGCTACCGCATTTTGGACACCGCAGCCAAATCTGATCACAGGGGCCGAAAGCTGGATCCTTGCAGGCGGCGCACATCATACTGCATTCTCCTATGACCTGACAGCAGAGCAGATGGGAGACTGGGCAGATGCAATGGGTATTGAAGCTGTTTATATTGACAAAGATACAAACATCCGTCAGTTGAAAAACGAGTTGCGCTGGAATGCACTTGCATACAGAAAATAATTATATCAGAAGAGAGATTCTCCGTCATTATAGATGTGAGTAATAAGGATACTGAGAATAAGAGATGCCGCCACAGTTTATACAAACCGTGACGGCATCTTTTCATTAGGAAAGTGAGAGCTTTCCCGTCATAAATAGGGGAGGATAAGTTAAAAAACTTGTCTTTTGTGCCGGAATCCCGGCTCGGACGGCAGGTGTATGGGGGTAATCAGTATGATTTGCCGTCTTATTGTAAGTATGGACAGAAAAATATGTTTTATTCAAAGAAAAGGTACCTTTATTCATAAAAAATAGAGTTTACAAACATAGCGTATATGAGGTATACTAAAACATGCGATAAAGCGCAATGATGAATAAAAAAAACAAAAGGTGGTAAAAATAATGGGATTATTACAGGATTGGCAGGCAGTTGCCTTTAATGAAAAAGCAGACAGAGGTCAGCTTCAGAATTTCTGGAGCCGTTACTTTGCAATTGAGAAAAGCGTATATGAGAAACTTCTCTCCAATCCGGATGAGGTAGTAGAAGGAACTGTCAAAGAACTGGCAGAGCGTTTTGAGATTGAGGTTATGGCTATGGTTGGTTTCCTTGATGGAATCGATGAGAGCCTTGTTACTCCGAATGACCTTGAAAATCTGACAGAGGACAGTCATGTAAGTCTTGCATTTGACAAAGAGAAACTTTACAAAAATATGGTAGAAGCAAAAGCAGACTGGCTGTATGAGCTTCCACAGTGGAAAGAGATTTTCTCAGAGGAAAAATTAAAACAGTTATATACAGAGCAGAAAAAATCCGGAACAATCATCAAAGAAGCAAAAGTATATCCGAACGATCCGTGTCCATGCGGAAGCGGCAAAAAATACAAAAAATGCTGTGGAAGAAACAAATAGGACAAGTCGTAAAAAACGTTTTTTGGTTTTTCTAAATATAATATGAAACATATTGATACCTGTGGCGAAAGGAAAAGGATTTTGCCACAGGTGTTTTTGTCATACAGAAAATTGTGTGGATCTTTTCTTATGAATGATTATAAGTGAGCAACCATAAATTCTTTAATAAATGCAGCAGCACAGGTATAAATCAGGCGGACCTGCACATACTGCCTTTGTATAAAAATCAAAGGAGGACTTTGCAATGACACAGTTAGACTGTTCAGTAACAAGCTGCCTGTACAATCAGGATCATTATTGTGCAAAAGAAGATATCACCGTTGGAGGTTCCAATGCGAAAAAGGCAAGCGACACCTGTTGTGAGAGTTTCCGCGGAAAAAATGGCAGTGCCAGCAACTCTGTGGGCCAGGTCAGCAGCACGGTAGACATCGACTGCGAGGCATCCAGCTGCGTACACAATCGTGACTGCAAATGCTGTGCGGAGAGTATTGGAATCGGAGGTGGAAGCCAGGCCTGTACCTGTCGGGAAACCGAGTGTGCAGATTTTTGTTGTCGCTAGCTGAAATGTGCGCAGGCATGTCGAGTTTTGTCGACAACTTATATTTGACTTTTAATAAACAATAATAGTAAAATATAGTTGCATGATCCCGGAGGGAAGATGTTTCTTTCCGGAGCATGCAGCCTGCAAAATAAAAATGCATCAGAGTGGAACACAAGGACAAAGATATATTATGTCAAGGTACATAGTGTGGAGGAAGACATTCAGGAGGAAATGGAATGCAGAAAAAAGCGGAACTGATGGAAATGATTCGTCAGGAAAAAAGAATGCTGGAGGAACTGGTATTACAAAACGGATTGGAACATGATGCGGTGTATGAGCAGAGCAAACGTGTGGATACGTTGCTGGAGCAGTATTATCAGGAAGCATAACAGCTTTTTTTCGAGAAAAGAGTGCCTGGTGGGGACTGAAAATGGAATAATCTGGAAAAAATGTTCAAGCAGAGTCTGTTTGGGCATTTTTTTTGCTTTGGAATATAAAATTCTATTGATTTTTAAGGGTAAATGCTATACTATTTAATTAAAAGTGGTGGAAAGTGGTGTAAAAGGGCAGAAAGTGGATAAAGTGGATAACTTTGTTGATAACCGAAACACCGTATAGATAAACCGGAAAGGAAGGTGTTTTCGATGGGACGCGGATTTAAAGGCGAATACAATCATACCGTAGATGCCAAGGGCAGACTGATTGTGCCGGCAAAATTCCGTGAATCACTGGGAGAGATATTCGTAGTCACCAAAGGGCTGGATGGCTGCCTTTTTGTATATCCGAACGAAGAGTGGGAGAACATCGAAAATAAATTCCGTGAATTACCGTTGACCACAAAAGATGCACGTAAGTTTTCACGTTTCTTCTTTGCGGGAGCTGCTGACTGTGAAGTGGACAAGCAGGGAAGAATCCTGATTCCGTCTGTATTGCGCGAGTTTGCAGGAATCGGAAAAGAAGCAGTGTTGGTTGGTGTTCTGAACCGTGTGGAAATCTGGAGTAAGGAACGCTGGCTGGGTGAGAATGAATATGAAGATATGGACGAAGTTGCTGAACATATGGCAGAACTTGGTCTGGGAATATAACCGAACTGACAGGAGGCAGGCGAAATATGGACTTTTCGCATATATCAGTATTGCTGGATGAAACCGTCAGCAATCTGATCACTGATCCGGATGGCATCTATGTGGATGGCACGCTGGGCGGGGCAGGTCACAGTTATGAGATCTGCAACAGAATTTCAGAAAAAGGAAGGCTTATCGGAATTGATCAGGATGCAGATGCGATTGCAGCTGCGACGAAACGATTAGAACCATTCCGGGATAAAGTAACAATCATTCGCAGTAATTACTGTGAGATGACGGCGCGTTTGCGTGAGATAGGCATTGAACAGGTGGACGGCATTATGCTGGATCTTGGTGTTTCTTCTTATCAACTGGACGAACCGGCCAGGGGATTTACCTACAAAGAAGAAAATGCTCCGCTGGACATGAGAATGGATCAACGTCAGAGCCTGACCGCGAAGGATATCCTGGCAGAATACAGCGAACAGGAACTTTATCGTATGATCCGTGATTACGGAGAAGATAAATTTGCAAAAAATATTGCAAAACATATCGTACAGGCCAGAGAAAAGGCTCCGATTGAGACAACCGGGCAGCTGAATGAGATTATTCGTGCGGCGATTCCGGCAAAGATTCGTGCAACCGGTGGCCATCCGGCGAAACGTACATATCAGGCCATTCGTATTGAATTGAATCATGAACTTGATGTGCTGGAAAATTCTCTGGATGAGATGATTCGTATGCTGAAACCGGGAGGGCGTCTGTGTATTATCACATTCCATTCCCTGGAAGATCGCATTGTCAAGACGAATTTTAAAAGAAATGAAAACCCATGTACCTGCCCGCCAAACTTTCCGGTGTGTGTATGTGGAAAAAAATCATTGGGGAAAACCATTACAAGAAAGCCGATTCTTCCGTCGGAAGAAGAGCTGAAACACAATAAACGTTCAAAAAGCGCAAAATTGCGTGTGTTTGAGCGAAGATAAAGACAACTTATATTTATAAAATTTAGAAGGTGTATAGGAAAATGGAAAGTAGAGACAGACGATATCGACACAATGCATATATTGAAGGAAACGTAGTCAGACAACGGGAACTGGCACCTGCAAGAAGAGAGCAGCAGGTAGAAAAAAGCCGTGAGGAACTGCGCAGAGAACGGATCAGAAGAAATGCGGCAAAGCAGAATCAGCAGAGAGCAATGGCGATGGATCGCCGTTATGTGGCATTCTTGGTTACGGCAACAGCAGTCTGTTTTATCGTATGTGCAGTATTTATCCATCTGCAGTCTGATGTGACAACGAGACTGGCAAATATCGCATCCATCGAAAGTCAGATTGCAGAGCAGAAAGCAGACAATGTGGCTGCTGAAAAGAGACTGGAGACAACCATGAATCTTGATCAGGTGCGTGAAGCAGCAAAAGGTCTTGGTATGGTGACACCGGGGAGTGAGCAGGTTCGTTATTATTCTGTAGAAAATAGTGATTACATGAACCAGTATGGGGAAATTCCATCCAATTAATTCTGTGGAGGAGAGCGAATGAGACCCAGAAGACGAAGAAAAAAAGAAAAGAGCTATAAATTTCTCACCAGAATGAAGGCAAAGATGCTGCTCATCTTCATTGCCATTGCAGGTGTTCTCATCTGCCTGGTGGGACGTTTGGCGTATATTGAATTAAAAAGCGGTGATAAGTATGCAAAGATTGTGCTGAACCAGCAGGAATACAGCAGCAAGACCATACCATTCCGCAGGGGTGACATTGTAGATAGAAAGGGGACCGTTCTTGCAACGAGTACAGATGTTTACAATGTCATTTTAGATTGCAGTGTTCTGACATCCAAGGAGGCATATTTAGAACCAACACTGTCTGCATTAAATCAGTGTTTTGGACTGGATACTGAAGAACTGCGCAGCTATATCAGTGCAAATCCGAAAAAACGGTATTATGTTCTTGCAAAAAAACTGCCATACGATGAGATCGCCCAGTTTGAGTCGTTGCAGAATGACAAAAAAACTGGCAAAAATATCAAAGGTGTCTGGTTTGAAAAAGAATATATCAGAAATTACCCATATGACTCTCTGTCATGCTCCATTCTTGGATTTACCACATCCGGTAATGAAGGAATCGGCGGGCTGGAGGATTATTATAACAGTACATTAAATGGAATTGACGGGAAAGAATATGGATATGTAAACTCTGATTCCAATTATGAGATCAAGGTTAAAGATGCGACAGATGGTAGTAACGTGGTATCCACCATTGATGCGAACCTGCAGTCCATTGTGGAGAGCAAGATTGCGGAATTTAATAATGCCATGAAGGATTCTTCCCATGAAGGCGCCAAAAATATTGGCGTTATCATGATGGATCCGAACAACGGGGAAGTGCTGGCTATGGCTACAAACCGTACCTTCAGTTTGCAGAATCCATGGGATGCAGATACAGATAAGTACTTTACTGAAGACGAACGTGCAACGATCATTAAACAGGCGGAACGTGTGGAATTGAAGAAATATTACAGTCTGGATGAAATCAATGCAATGACAGATGATCAGTGGAGCGCAGCTCTGAACGAGCATTACAGTGAAGAACAGTTGGAACAGATCCACCATCTGGCATTGCTGAACCAGGTATGGAATAATTTCTGCGTGTCATCTACTTACGAGCCAGGATCTACCGCAAAACCATTTACCGTTGCGACCGGGCTTGACAGTGGTACACTGACAGGAAACGAGACTTTCTACTGTGATGGTGGAGAGAGCATTTCCGGTCATCATATCAGCTGTATCAAAAAGGCCGGACATGGTATGGAGACAGTTCAGCAGGCACTGGAAAATTCCTGTAACGATGCCCTGATGCAGATGTCCTACCTCATCGGACCTGCAAATTTCAGCCGGTATCAGCAGATTTTTAATTTTGGATTAAAGACAAACATCGATTTGCCGGGTGAGGCAAGAACCGATTCTCTGATTTATTCAGAAGATCAGTTAAGTACCATTAACCTTGCAACCAACTCTTTTGGACAGAGTTATAACGTGACGATGATACAGATGATTGCAGGATATTGTTCCCTGATCAACGGAGGTAAATATTATCAGCCACATATGGTATGTAAGATTGAGGATTCTAATGGAAATACAGTACAGAACATCGAACCGACGCTAATGAAAGAAACTATTTCCGAGGAAACTTCAGCAACGATTCGTCAGTATTTGCAGGGCGTTGTGGTAAATGGTTCCGGTAAAAAAGCAAAAGTAGACGGCTATTCCATGGGTGGAAAAACCGGTACGGCACAGAAACTGCCACGTTCTGCCAGAAAATATCTGGTATCCTTTATTGGATCGGTACCTGCAGATAATCCGCAGGTTGCGATATATGTAGTAGTAGATGAGGCAAACTCAGCCGATCAGGCGCACAGCTATTATGCACAGAGTATTGCCCGAGAAATTTTAAAAGAAGCACTTCCATATATGGGAATTTATCCGGATGAGGAAAAAACCGGCGTAAATGAAGGTATTGGAATCACCGGTGAAGGTACACCGGTAGAGACAACGACCGAGTCCATGGATAGTGAGGTGCCGACTCAGGCTCCGCAGAGTACAGAGGACAGTACCAGCGGTCAGTAAGGTGTTTTACCGGGCATAAGGAGCAAATATCAGGAATATCCTGTAAGAAAGGGATGTTCTGAGGCTTTTTATGCAGCATTTAAAGACATTTCAGAAAAAGAAGATCGTGGCACTGATGCTGATCATTGTGACGGCAATGTGCGCACAATTTGGGCGGCTGGTCTATCTCATGGTATTTCAATCGGAGTATTATGAGGAAAAAGCACAGAATCTGCACGAACGGGAACGCAGTATCAAAGCAGCCCGTGGAAAAATCATAGACCGAAATGGTATTGTGCTGGCAGATAATCAGTCCGTCTGTACCATATCTGTGATCCATAGTCAGCTGACCGATCCGGAGCAGGTAATCCGGGTATTGTGTAAGGAACTGGAGCTGCCGGAGGAAACCGTGCGAAAGCGTGTGGAAAAGGTCAGCTCCATAGAAAGAGTCTGTTCCAACGTGTCAAAAGAGACAGGGGATAAGATCTTGTCCTGCCACCTGGATGGCGTAAAAGTAGATGCTGACTACCGCAGATATTATCCCTATGATACGCTGGCTTCAAAAGTTATTGGTTTTACCGGTGGAGATAATCAGGGAATTGTCGGACTGGAAGTAAAATATGAGGAATGGCTGGCGGGGACAGATGGAAAGATCCTGACGCAGACAAATGCTTTTGGTGAAGAACTGGAGGCGGAAGGTGAGCGCAGGATAGAGCCTGCAGTAGGCAATCAGCTCACCATCAGTCTGGATTATAATCTTCAGAATTATTGTGAGCAGGCAGCACAGAAGGTGATGAAGGAAAAATCCGCGGATGGTGTATCTGTGATTCTGATGAATCCGCAAAATGGAGAAATACTGTCCATGGTCAGTGAACCGGAGTACAATCTCAATGATCCTTTTACCCTGAATGTGGAAACAACTGTTTCTGAGGAAGAAAAACAGGATCTTCTGAACCAGATGTGGAGAAATGCGTGTATCAATGATACTTACGAACCTGGATCCACTTTCAAGATCATTACCACAGCTGCGGCACTGGAACAGCATGTGGTGACAGTGGATGATTCTTTTTACTGTCCCGGATACAAAATCGTAGAGGATCGCAAAATCCGATGTCATAAAACAACAGGACATGGGGCAGAAACCTTTACGCAGGGAATTATGAATTCCTGTAACCCGGTATTTATTGAACTGGGACTGCGGCTTGGCGCAGACAATTTTTATCATTACTTTGAGCAGTTCGGGCTGCTTGACAAAACCGGAATCGATCTACCGGGAGAGGCAGCAACGATTATGCATAAAAAAAACAAGATAGGACAGGTGGAACTGGCAACAATCTCCTTTGGACAGTCTTTTCAGATCACCCCGATCCGGCTGATCACGACAGTATCGTCTCTGATCAACGGTGGAACCCGTGTGGTACCGCACTTTGGAGTGTCGGTACAGAATGCAAAAGGAGAGACGATCCACACCTTTACCTATGATACAACAGAGGGGATGGTGAATGAAGGAACGTCTGAAACACTTTGTTCTCTTTTGGAGAAGGTGGTTTCAGAAGGAACCGGAAAAAAAGCAGCAGTGGAAGGTTTTCCCATTGCGGGAAAGACGGCGACGTCACAGACATTTCCGAGAAGTGAGCACAAATATATTGCTTCTTTTCTTGGGTTTGCACCGGCGGATGATCCACAGGTGATCGGTCTGATCGTGATTGATGATCCACAGGGTATTTATTACGGTGGAACGGTGGCGGCACCGGTGATGAAAGAGATTTTTGAAAATGCACTTCCGTATCTTGGAATAGAAAAGATAGAAAATGTGCTGACAGAGGACTCCGCCCAGGAGTGAAAATTGGCAGATATTCAGAGTTGCCAAATAAATAGAAAAGACGTATGATACTACTTAGACTGTAAAAACATACAATCGACATTGGGAGATGTCGAAGTAAGAAGAGGTGTGAAAATGACATATCAGGTAATTATTCCGATACTGCTGGCATTTGCAATCACAGCAGTGTTAGGACCGGTCGTAATTCCGTTTTTACGGAAATTGAAAATTGGAAATACAGAGAGAGAGGAGCTTGAGTCCCATCAGAAGAAAAATGGTACTCCGACCATGGGTGGTATAATGATCCTTATTGCGGTAGTGATCACTTCCCTGTTTTATGTAAAGGGATATCCGAAGATCATTCCAGTGCTGTTTGTGACAGTCGGATTTGGAATCATCGGATTCTTAGATGACTATCTGAAAGTTGTACTGCGCAGATCTGACGGACTGCTTGCATGGCAGAAAATGCTTTGTGAAATCATTGTAACAGCTGTATTTGCAGTATATCTTGTAAAAAGTGACGTATCACTGTCTATGCTGATTCCATTCAGCAAAGGACATTATCTGGAACTTGGCTGGCTTGCAGTTCCGATTCTGTTTTTTGCAGTGATCGGTACAGTAAACGGCGTAAACTTTACGGATGGCCTGGATGGCCTGGCTTCCAGCGTGACAATTCTGGTTGCAACATTCTTTTCCGTGATCGCAGTCGGAACAGGTGCAGGTATTGCACCGGTGACCTGTGCGGTTGTCGGCGCTTTGCTTGGATTTTTGTTGTTTAACGTATATCCGGCCAGCGTATTTATGGGAGACACCGGTTCTCTCGCTCTGGGCGGTTTTGTAGCAGCAACTGCATATATGATGCAGATGCCGATCTTTATCCTGATCGTCGGACTGATCTACTGGATCGAGATTATTTCCGTTATGATTCAGGTCATATATTTTAAGAAAACAGGCGGAAAGAGATTTTTCCGTATGGCACCGATCCATCATCATTTTGAACTTGGTGGGTGGTCTGAAACCCGCGTGGTTGCAGTATTTTCAATCGTGACAGCAATTCTTTGTCTGATTGCATATATTGGTATTGTATAGTTGAAATGCACTTTGTGCAAGAGATGCACACTCGCACAAGAAAAAATATTGCTCCGCAATCGTGCTCGGCGCGGACAAGAAAGATGTGCTATTGATAACTTTATTTGTGAAAGTGTGTGAAAGCACACTTTCTTGAGGAAAAATAATCTGGAGGAATGTGGCAATGGAATTCACAGGGAAAAAAGTACTGGTATTCGGAACCGGTATCAGTGGAGTAGCGGCAGCAAATTTATTGGAAAATGCCGGAGCAAATGTTGTTTTATTTGATGGAAATGAAAAGCTGGATAAAGCTCATATACTGGAAAACTTTGAGGCAGGAAAGACACCGGAACTATATGTGGGAGAACTCCCGCAGGAAGTGGAAATAGCACTGGATCTGGTTGTATTAAGTCCTGGTGTACCTGTGGATCTTCCAATCGTGAACCGTCTGAGAGAGGCTGGATTGCCAATCTGGGGCGAGATTGAACTGGCTTATCGATGTAAAAAGGGTGATGTGCTTGCAATTACCGGTACAAATGGTAAGACTACAACCACTGCACTGCTTGGCGAGATCATGAAGACCGCATTTCCGCACGTACATGTAGTAGGAAATATCGGAATTCCATATACCGGTGTAGTTGCAGAAGATACGGATGATACCGTAACGGTTGCAGAGATCAGTAGTTTTCAGCTGGAAACTATTGACGAGTTCTGTCCGAAAGTGTCTGCCATTTTAAATATCACACCGGATCATCTGAACCGTCATCATACAATGGAAAATTACATAGCTGCAAAACTCAGCATTGCGAAAAATCAGGGACCGGAGCAGACTTGTGTATTAAATTATGAAGATGAAGTGCTCAGGGAGCGCGCAAAAGAATTATCTGCGCATATTGTATTTTTCAGCAGTCTCAGAACGCTGGAAGAGGGAATTTATCTGGATGGCGATAAGATCATCTATGCTCATGACAGACAAAAAGAAGAAATATTTTCTACCGATGAACTGAATATCCTTGGTCGCCACAATCATGAAAATGCAATGGCTGCAGCAGCAATGGCCTTAAATTATGGTGTGTCCGTGGAACATGTCCGTCAGGCACTGCGTACGTTCCAGGCAGTAGAACACAGAATTGAGTATGTAACAGAGAAACGTGGTGTTCGTTTCTACAATGATTCAAAAGGTACAAATCCAGATGCTGCCATCAAAGGCATTCAGGCAATGGACCGTCCAACCTATCTTATCGGCGGTGGTTATGACAAACAGTCCGAGTATACCGAGTGGATCAACAGTTTTGATGGAAAAGTAAAGAAACTGGTACTGATTGGTCAGACCAGAGAAAAAATAGCTGCGGCAGCGGATGCCTGTGGATTCCATGATTATATGTTTGCAGACAGCCTGCAGGAGGCCGTAGATATCTGTTATGAAAATGCCAAGAACGGAGATGCCGTATTACTTTCACCGGCATGTGCAAGCTGGGGAATGTTCCCGAACTATGAGGTTCGTGGAAAAATGTTTAAAGAAATGGTTCATGCTTTAAAGGAGTAATTTAAATGAATAACCGCAGAAACCGTGCAAGGGCAGCCAGTGCCCCACAGAGAAGGGAAAACGTCGGGACAACAAAATATTTTGATTACAGTCTGCTTTTCATCATCATTTTTCTGGTGGGATTTGGTCTGGTCATGCTTTATAGTGTCAGCGCTTACGAGGGACAGGACGTATTTAACGATCCGATGCATTATCTGAAGCGTCAGGCAGGATGTGCGGTACTGGGATTTATGGGAATGTTCGTGGTAAGTTATGTGCCGCAGATCTGGATGAAAAAACTGGCTTTTCCGGCATACGTGCTGTCGTTGCTGATGTGTGCAGCAGTTATCCTTGTCGGTCAGAGTTCCAACGGATCCACACGTTGGCTGAAAATTGGTCCGATCCAGTTACAGCCGTCAGAGATTGCAAAAATTGCCGTGATTTTGTTTATGGCACTTTTGCTTAGTAAGATACCAAAACAGGTAAATAATTTGAAATCCATTATAAAGATATTGGCCTTTGTAATTCCAATGGCTGGTGTCATTGCAGTCAGTAACTTAAGTACTGCAATTATTGTGGCAGGTATTGCAGTAATCATGATATTTGTGGTCAGTCCGAAATACAAAGAGTTTATTATGCTCGGCGGCGTTGCTGTAGTGCTGATGGTAGTTGGTATCAATATGGCCGGTTATCGTGCGGAGCGTATTAAAGCATGGCTTCACCCGGAAGATTTTCCGGATAAAGCATATCAGACACTGCAGGGCTTGTATGCAATCGGTTCCGGTGGACTGTTCGGAAAAGGCCTGGGAGCCAGTGTACAGAAACTTGGTTATGTTCCGGAGGCACAGAATGACTTTATTTTTACAATCATCTGTGAAGAACTGGGATTGTTTGGTGCAATCTGTGTCATGTTGCTTTTTGTACTGCTGTTATGGCGTTGTATGGTTATTGCCAACAATGCGCCGGATCTGTTTTCTGCACTGGTGGTTGTTGGTGTTATGGGACATATCGCATTGCAGGTTGTATTGAATATCATGGTTGTAACAAACTGGATGCCAAATACAGGTATTATCCTGCCCTTTATCAGTTATGGAGGTACATCCATTGCAATCCTGCTCACGGAGATGGGACTGGTGCTGAATGTATCGCGGCATATCAAATTTGATGCCAGCCATCCGGTTGAGTAACGTACAGGCAGAAATCCGGGAGAGAGCAGTATGCGAAAAAAGAGAAGAAGAAAGAAAATCGGGCGTGTCATATTGACCGCCCTTCTGATTATAGCGTTTGTGATTGCACTGGGAGCAATTCTGGTGTGGAAAGTATTTGTGGTAAAACATGTTACCGTAAAAGGAAATGAAATCTACAGTGACAAACAGATTGAGGACTGGGTACTGGACAAGGAGTATTCCTGGAATTCACTGTATGTTTACTTTGAAAATAAACTGAATAAGACAGAAGAAATCCCGTTTGTGGATTACCTGCAGATTCAACTGAAGTCTCCGCAGAAGTTGGAAATCACAGTCGTGGAAAAAGGAATTCTTGGTTATATCTATGTGCCATCACTGGGAAAAAATGCATATTTCGACAAAGACGGTTTTGTAGTGGAAATTTCTTCTGAGATCATTGAGGGAGTTACCAAGATCAGTGGCCTTTCTGTGGATACTGCAGAATTATATAAGAAATTATCCATCGGAGATAACAGTAAGTTATTGAGAAGTTTGCTGAATGTGACACAGCTGCTGAAAAAATATGAGCGCATACCGGAGACAATCTTGATTCAGAACAGCAATATATATCTGAATTATGGACAGCTCCAGGTAAATCTTGGCTCCGGTACGGATCTGAATGAGAAAATCCTGCGCATGGATCAGATTCTGCCGCAGTTAGATGGCACTAGCGGAATGCTGCATCTGGAAACCTGGTCAGAAAATAATACGGATATTTATTTCCGCAATGGTGAACTGATCGAATTCCCGAATGATGTACAGACGGTGCCGGGACAGGCAGCGGATACACAGGATACCGCTGATCAGGCTGATACGCAGGATACAAACACCGCAGATACAGCAGAAGGTCAGTAAAAAAACCGAATTATCGGGATTTTATAGTTGATTATTTCCAGAAAAAAAGATATTATAAAAGATATAGCAAAGAGAATGGCAGAAATGTTATGAAATATAATATAAGATATTCCATTTGAGGGATAAAAGGAGGATTATCGTGGTTGAAATCATGTCAATAGGGGCTGAGTCCAGCGCAAAAATAATTGTAATCGGAGTTGGCGGCGCTGGAAACAATGCCGTAAACCGAATGATAGATGAGAAGATTGGCGGTGTGGAGTTCATCGGAATCAATACGGATAAGCAGGCACTTACTTTATGTAAGGCGCCGACACTGATCCAGATTGGTGAGAAGCTGACCAAAGGACTTGGTGCAGGAGCTCAGCCGGAGATCGGACAGAAAGCTGCAGAAGAGAGTGCAGAAGAATTGACAGCAGCCATCGAAGGCGCTGATATGGTATTTGTAACATGTGGTATGGGCGGTGGAACAGGAACAGGAGCTGCTCCTGTCGTAGCAAAAATCGCAAAGGATATGGGAATTCTTACTGTTGGTGTTGTTACAAAACCGTTTAAATTTGAAGCAAAAACACGTATGACAAATGCGATTCATGGAATCGAGAATCTAAAAGAGAGCGTAGATACTCTGATCGTTATCCCGAATGACAAACTTCTGGAGATCGTTGATAGAAGAACAACCATGCCGGATGCGTTAAAGAAAGCAGATGAAGTATTACAGCAGGCCGTACAGGGAATCACAGACCTGATCAATGTACCGGCTCTGATCAACCTGGATTTCGCAGATGTACAGACTGTCATGAAAGACAAAGGTTTGGCTCATATCGGTATCGGTGCAGCTACCGGTGACGACAAAGCCATCGAGGCAGTTAAAATGGCTGTTGCCAGCCCACTGCTTGAGACAACCATCAATGGTGCATCCCACGTGATCATCAACATTTCCGGCGATATCTCCCTTATGGATGCAAACGATGCAGCAAGCTACGTTCAGGAACTTGCAGGAGATGATGCAAATATCATCTTTGGTGCAAAATACGATGAGTCTATTCCGGATGCAGCTACCATTACTGTTATCGCAACAGGACTTGAGACAGAGGCAGTACCGGCTCAGAGTATTTTACCGGGTATGAAATTCAATGGGGGAAATACACTGAACATGGCCCGCACAACAGGTACACCGGTAAAACCGGTTCAGCCAGTGACACCAGCTCAGAACTTTAATAGTATCCAGCGTCCGCAGAAACCAACTCCGACTGTTGCACCACGTGACATCAAGATTCCGGAATTCCTGAAAAACACAAAGAGATAAAAATATACGGATTTAGGGCTATATTTCTAAAAAAGCTCCGCGATTTCGACAAGAAATGCGCGGGGCTTTTTGTATACTTAAAAGGCAGGGAGGTGAAAGGTGATTTATGAATGGTATGTGGATATATTTTTCCTGACAAATACATTGCTGGATGTCAGTGCCATGTTGGCGGCGGGTGTGATATTGAATCGACAGATCCGTGTTGGCCGCTGCATTCTTACATGTACACTTGGCGTGCTGTTATCCATTGTTTTCCTGTTACATATGAATATGCTGTGGAGCAGTGTTTTGCTTCATGGAGCTGTTCACCCGCTGATGACGTTGATGGTATTTGGGGGCAAAGATCGTGTGGGTTATCTGCGGGCACTTCTGACTATGTATCTTGTCATTTTTGTGATGGGCGGAGTGCAGAACAGTATAGCAGTGTATTTTGGGAGCAGCACGGTACAGATTCTGTTTTCCGGGGTACTGGCGGCAGTGATGTTTGTTATTTACCTGATCCGCAGAAGAGTAACCGGAGGAATCTGCCAGGTAGAATTGTGGTTACAGGAGCAGAAAGTAACGGTTAAGGCGTACTGTGACAGTGGAAATCTGCTGCGGGATCCGGAGAATGGAATGCCAGTGTCAATCCTGCAACAGGAAATTCTGACAGCATTGCAGACAGAAAGGCAGACGTTGGAAACACACCGCATTGGTTATCGGACGATCCATGAAAATGATGGAACGCTGGAAGTAGTAACATTGGATCGTATGGATATTTATCACAGAGGAACCGTCAGGCAGATCATGTACCCGGAGGTTGGATTGCACAAGGGAGAGGTGATGCAGCGGCCGAAGGTGCAGCTTTTACTGAATGCAGAGTATTTTTAAGGTACAAAAGCAGGAAATAATAGAAAGGTTAAAGGGTATCTTAGTATGTATTTGAAAGTGTCTGTGCCGGGAAAATTTCAGCTGAAACTGATTCCGACGTTACAAAATCTACTTTTTTTGAAATCTAATGATGTACATTATATCGGTGGAACGGACGTACTTCCGGCGCCCTTAGAGCATGATGATGAGAATGACTGCATTATGCAGCTTGGAACGGAAGGCGGCGAGGAGGCCCGCAATCGACTGATCGAACACAATCTGCGTCTGGTTGTATACATAGCAAAAAAATTTGATAACACAGGAATTGGTGTGGAAGATCTGATCTCTATCGGGACGATCGGACTGATCAAATCTATCAATACTTACAATCCGGGGAAAAATATCAAGCTGGCCACTTATGCCTCTCGGTGTATTGAAAATGAGATTTTGATGTATCTGCGGAGAACAAGTAAAATGAAAATGGAAGTTTCTTTTGATGAACCGCTGAATGTGGACTGGGATGGCAATGAACTGCTGCTTTCCGACATTCTTGGTACGGAGGAGGATATTATATACAAAGACATGGAAATGGAAGTTGAGAAAAAACTTCTGAAGCGTGCCATTGCGAAATTGTCTGCGAGGGAACGGAATATTATTGAACTGCGCTACGGTCTCGGACCAGGCGGCAAAGAGTATACACAGAAGGAAGTGGCAGATCAGATGGGAATTTCCCAGTCCTATATTTCACGGTTGGAGAAGAAGATTATGCGGCAGTTAAAAAAAGAAATTACTCGTTATGAATAGGAATGGACTAACTGAAATTGTGAAGAAAAAAATCGCAGTAATATTTTACAATTTTATTAATTTTTCAAGGAAAGGTTGATGAAAAATAAAAATGCGTTACAATATGAGATAACTGGCGAAAAAGTGACGCATAAGCGGAAAGAAAATACAAAGGAAGTAGTAATTGTGCAAAAGACAAAATTAAGACAGGAATTAAAAAGACAGAGAAGCAGTCAGAAAAAGCTTCAGATGACCATTGGCATTGTAATTGCTGTAATTGCAGTTTTGTATATTGCAGGTACTGTTTTTTACAGCAGACATTTTTATAGCAAAGGAACAGCTTTCGGTATTGCCCTGCGCAATGAGAGTGTTGCGTCCATGAAGGAAAAAATTACAGATAAGCTGAATGCCTATACACTGACTATCCAGACAAGGGATGGAGATGAGCAGATCAGTGCGTCTGATATTCAGCTGAAATATGATGATCAGGGAGAAATCGATAAGCTGTTTGATGAGCAGAACGCATTTTTGTGGTTTATGATGGGGGCAACTTCCGATAATGAGATTGACCTTGGAATCGTTGTGGATGGTGCATCCCTGAACCAGGAGATTGCAAGTCTGAAATGTATTCAGGAAGAAACTATGACATCTCCGACGGATGCGCATCTGGAGTTCAGTGATGGAAAATTCCATGTAGTGGATGAGACTCAGGGAAATCAGCTGGATATGAGCAAAACAGATGCTGTAATTAAAAATGCAGTAGAAGAAGGTGCAGAAACACTATCTCTGGATGAGGCAGATTGCTATGTAAAACCAAATATATACAAAGATGATGAAAAACTTCAGAAGGAGTGTGATGATGTCAATAAGCTGCTGACTGCACAGATCACCTATGATTTCAGTGACCGCAAAGAGGTTGTGGACAGCGATGAGATTGCTGACTGGATCACATTTGGAGATGACTATTCTTATTCTCTGGATGATGAGAAAATTACAGAGTATGTTCATCAGCTTGGTTTGAAATATGATACATTTGGTCTGAGCAGACAGTTTACCACACACAGTGGTCAGACGATTAAACTGAAAGGCGGAGACTACGGCTGGTGTATTAATAAGAAAAAGACGGTAGAACAGTTGAAAGAACTGGTGCTGGCAGGAGAAAACACAACGGTAGAGCCGGTTTACCTGTACAGTGGTATTTGCCGAGATACGAATGATATTGGTGGTACTTATATTGAAGTAAGCATTTCAGCGCAGACGATGTGGATGTACAAAGACGGAGAATGCATCGTATCGACACCAGTTGTAACCGGAAATGTGGCTGCAGGACACAGTACTCCATCCGGTGGCGTGTGGGCAATTGACGCCAGAATGCCGAATTATACACTGACCGGTCAGGATTATAATTCAGAAGTATCTTTTTGGCTTCCGTTTAACGGAGATGTTGGTATTCATGATGCTTCATGGAGAAGTGAATTTGGCGGTTCTATTTACAAGACCCGTGGTTCTCATGGATGTGTCAACACACCGTACAGTGCAATGAAAGTGATCTATGAGAATGCGAAGATTGGTTATCCGGTAGTAGTATATTAAATGTGAAAAATAAAATCAGATAACAGAATGCGTATATTTTCTGTTGAAAACTTGAATGGAACCAAAAATAATCCATGTATGGTGTGGGAGTAAGGAGTAAAAAACGTGAAAGAGAAAGCAAAGAAGAAACGGCATCCGGTCACGCTCATCATTATGCTGGTGGCGCTGGTGGTGATGATTTTTGCGCTGGTAAAAATTGCGGGTATTTATAAAGATTATCAGGAATCGGAAGAGACATTTCAGACATTGGAATCCAAATATGTGGTAAATCCGAGTGAAGGAACCGGTGCACTCTGGCAGGATGGAACAAGAATCCAGTTTGAAGCACTTAAGAAAGAAAATCCGGATATCAAGGCATGGCTGCGTTTTGATAATTACAATGATGTCCATATCAGTTATCCGATTTTGTATTCCGGTGATGATGAAAAATATCTACGGAGCGATATCTATGGAAATTATCATATTGCAGGCTGTATTTTTCTGGAAGGGCTGAATAGTCCGAATTTTTCGGACTATCATTCTATTATTTACGGCCACAACATGCGGAATACAACGATGTTTGGAGATCTTAAACGTTACAAAAATGATGAGGGATTTTATGAAAATAACCAGTATTTCAATATCTATACAGAGGAGAAAGTGCAGCGTTATCAGATTTTTTCCTACTATGATGTAGATGAAAATGATGAAGTTTATACCGTAGGGTATCTTCCGGATGATGCATGGCAGGCCCAGATTGACCGAATGGTGGCGGCCTCCATGAAAGATACGGGAATCCATCCGACGAAAGACCAGAAAGTTGTGACACTGTCTACCTGTAGTAAGGCAGGAGAAACAAAGCGTTTCGTGGTTCATGGCGTACTGGTTGACGAAACTACGGTAAATAAATAAATTCTTGTTTAGGGAATCTTAGAACAGGATGTGACAAAAACTCCAATGCAGGCACGACGGATTTCCTATCTTCG
>CAKRKO010000016.1 GCA_934358495.1 uncultured Eubacterium sp.
TGATTATTTATAAAATGTTAAAAGAAATAGAATAGAAAAAGAAAGAGAAATCGTGTCGAGGCATGGTTTCTTTTTTTATCGATTTTGAAAATTATATAAATGTGGTGGAACACTTTTTACAAAAATTTCTCAAAAAGATTTCCGCTTTGTAACATTACTATTTTTAAAGAAAAGAACTACAATTTACTCGTTTAAACGGAAACCTTGAATATCTAAGTTTGAATATGGAAGCGTGAATGATGAAAAAACAGGTTGATATTGAGACAGAAAAAAAAGCAATACAGGAACCATCACTTGCACAGGATATCATTCAGTTGCTTTTGAAGATTGTGATTATTTTTTTTGCAATCATTCTTATTTTTACATTCCTGTATGGAATTGCAAGAATCAATGATGTATCTATGAAACCGGCAATCAAAGATGGAGATCTGGTCATGTATTACAGGCTGGATAAGAGATTTGTATCTGGTGATGTGGCAGTATTTGAAGACAATGGAAGGAATACAACAGGTAGAGTTGTTGCAGTTGCAGGGGACACCGTAGATATTACGAAAGATGGACTGAAGATAAATGGTGCAGACCAGGTATCACAGGATATCTATTTTGATACCACTCAATTTAAAGATGGAGCGGATTTCCCGATAACAGTCGGAGAAGGTCAGGTATTTATACTTGGCGATAACAGACCGCAGGCATCGGACAGCCGAACATTTGGCTGCATTGATTTGAACGATGTCAAAGGAAAAGTTATAGCGGTTATTCGGACCAGAGGAATCTAATCCCCTCCTCCGTTAATCAAATATAAATCAATCTAAATTTCACAAGGGAGGAATTATTATGAGCATTAAAACATTATCTAAAAAAATGCTCGCTATTGTCGCAGCAGGTGCTATGACAATGGGACTTGCAATGCCGACATCGGTATTTGCAGCAGAAGGGGACACGGCAACCAAGGTAACAGAAGCCTACATCAGTAAAACCTTTAATAGAGAGGTTGGAAAGGACGAGACATTTTCTTTTACAGCTGAACAGGTGGGAGGTAATACTGCGAATGTTACTATTCCGGATATTAGCTTTTCAGCCTCTAAAACAGGAAGTACAACAAAAAGAGTTGAAGTTAAATTTCCAACAAATTGGCCAGATGCTGGCAAATACGAATATACAGTAACAGAGACAGGAGCTAGCCCTGCAATTACTGATACAAAGCACCAGACAATGATTATGTCACAGGCTGAATATACAATGGATGTATATGTTACAAATGGTGACAATGGATATGAGATTTCCAACATTATCGTTAATAAGAAAATAGACGATAAGGGAAATGCAGCAGAAGGTAAAGTAGACATCAGTGATACGGTTAAGAATGGATTTAACTTTACTAACACCTATGTACAGGAAGCTGGTACCGGTACTGATCCGACAAATCCAGATCCGACTTATAATACCGATGGTTCTTTAAATGTAACTAAGAAAATCGTAACAAAAGGAACATTAGATACAAATATAGCGTTCGATTTTACAGCAACATTTAATTTCCCAACAGGAACAGATGCAGATACACTTGGTGGTGTAAAAGATGCTGATGGAAATAAAATTACAATCAACAAAGACGGAACTTATAAATTTACACTGAAAGCAAACGGAAATAAGAAATTTACAGGTGTGCCGGTAGGAACCCAGATCAGTGTAGTTGAGTCAGCAACACCAAACTATAAAGGAAGTGCAGAAAGCGTATTTAACGGAGTATCACAGACTAAAAAAGAGGCTACTAAGTACAATGAGGCTATTACTGTTGAAAATACACTTGGACAGAAACAGAATAAAGTTGATGTAACCAACACATACAATTACGTACCGACAACTGGTATTATCATGAACACTCTTCCATATGTTCTGATGATCGCTCTTTGCGGTGCAGCACTGATGGCATTCGTTGCTTTCAAACGCAGAAGATTACAGAAATAATTTTATAAATGAACTGGGAAAGGGGATGTGTGCGGCGTTGCTCCGCCGCATTCCCTTTTTCTAAATCAAGAAGAAAAGCAGGAATATTTCATATGAAAAAAATAGCAAAGTTCATAGTGAATGGAATCGATCACATGGTAAATCTGATAGCATTGTTGCTGGTTCTTATGACAATGTTCCTGTCATGCTATATGTTATGGGATTCAAACCAGGTTTATCAGGCGGCAGATGCGAAAAACTATGAAACCTATATTCCAACAGAAAAACATACAAAATCATTTGAAGAATTACAGAAAATTAATCCGGATGTGATTGGCTGGATCCGGGTGAACGATACTAATATCAATTATCCGCTGTTACAGACAGATGATGATGATACTTATATGAATGCAGATGCAGAAGGAAAATATTCTTTAAGTGGAGCTATCTTTTTGCATTGTGGTAATAAGCCAGACTTTTCAGATTTTAACAATATTATTTATGGTCACCACATGGAAAAGGAAAAGATGTTTGGTGATATCGGTAATTTTACGGATGAGACATATTTTGATGAGCATCCGTATGGAAATCTTTTCTTTGATGGAAAAGATCATGGAATCGAATTCTATGCATTGATGCAGGTAGATGCCTATAATGAAACGATTTTCAATGTGTGCCCAGACACATCAGAGGCAAAGCAAGCGTATCTGCTGGACATAATAGACAATGCTTTATATAAACGAGAGTTGAACATTACAGAAGATGATCATCTGGTTTTGCTGACCACATGTACATCTGATATGACAAATGGAAGAAATGTATTAGTGGGAAGGCTGACAGACCAGGTTTATCCGGAAAAAGAAAAAGCAAAGAATCTTGGCACGGGAATTGATCAATTAAAAGATATGATTACGAATGTTCCGGTTATCATTTGGATGATTCTGATTATTATAGTCTTACTACTGTTGAATAGACAAATAGGAAAGAAGGGAAGGAAAAAACATGAAAAGAATTGAGTTAAAAAAAGTCAGCATTGTGTTCCTGACCATGCTTCTTTTCCTGAGCATACAGATACCAGCCTTTGCAGCTGATACTGATACTACAGTGAAAATACCAGTGGAACAGGTATTTAACAGCCAAAATAAGGATGCTTCGGATGAATTTATGTATGCTTTGATAACAGATCAGTCAGATGCACCAATGCCTGATGGTAGCAGTAATCAGCGATATGTCTGGAACATGAAAGGCAATATAGCTACGGAAATTACCATGAATATCAGAAATGCAGGTCAGTATCATTACAAAATCTGTCAGATAACAGAGAAGAAAGAAAATTATAGCTATGATGAGAGAAACTATGATATTACAGTGAAAGCATTTTATAATGCAGATAATCAGTTGAAAGTAATAACGGTGGTTGAAAACCAGAATGGAGAGAAAGTTTCAGGAATTTCTTTTAAAAATAGTTATACTTGGCAGGGAAAAGATAAATCTGTACCATCATTGATATCAAAAATCAGTAAGAGCAATAGTGTAAAGACTGGAGATGATAGTCCTATCATGGGATATTTTACATTATTACTGGGTTCATTGGTTTGCCTGATTGCTTTGATCAGAGAAAACCAGAGAAAGAAGAAGGGAGATGCACAAAATGAGGCACAATAAGTGGAATAAATACTTGAAAATTGCATGTTCCTGGATTTTGATTTTTTCTATGTGCTTTTTATCTCTGAATACGGTAAATGCATCAGCTGAAGATACAAACGCTTTTGAATCAGAAAGTGAAACCGGAGATACCGAAGCATTTACAAGTGATACAGAGATCTCGGATACAGAAATAGAATCAGAGCCATCTACAGATCAGTTTACTTCTGAAAGTGAAGAAACAAAACAGGAAACGGAGAAACAAATTCCGGACAGTATCGAGGTGGAACAGCTGAATGCTGAAATTCAAAATAGAGTTGCGAATGGTGAAGTGCCATCAACAGATCGAGTAGAGTATGTAGATGAAAAAGGAAAAATAATTGAGGGAGCACCGACAGCCATTAAACTTGGAACGATTGCAGATCATAAAGATTTAGCAATTACTGGAAAAAATTATGAATTTAAGAGTGCAAGAGTAAATGGAAAAGATTGTGTCTATATCGGAAAATATAATGACACTGTATATTACAGCACTGATGGCGTGATTGCCATCAAATTGGATGATGGTCAGAAACTTACAATGACTTATCAGGAATATTACAATATTAAAGTCAATGAAGAAATCCCGGAAGGTGGAGTAGCTGGTACGATTACGACAAAAGCAGGAACGGTAAAGGTAAATACTGCTGAAACGATACGTGTAAATGCTGGAGAAACGTGGAAGTTCACCGTGAAACCAGGAACAGCTAATAAGGTCAGATATAAAATTGGAAGCGTTAAAGGAGCAGATACGTCGTCTACAAGTATTACACGAGTATCTGGAGATGAATATGAAGCCTATTATGAAGCAAATTTTCAGAAAGACGATACAGTAACGATTGCATATGATAAAGAGGGTGTATATCGTGTAACGATAAACAGAACAGCTAGTGATGGAACAGAATATTTAAATGAAGATCATAGTAAGGATGCACTCGATTTTACTTTTACAGAAAAGGAGTTAGATGCAGATGGAGCTATTACTATACCTGATATTCACACCAAAAGAGGATATCGTTTAATAAATATGGCGATAAACGGTACAACGTTAGCAGAAACAACAGGTAACAATAGAGAAATTCCAACAGAAGAGGGGACTGGTCATGGAATAACAATGGACGCAAACTGTGGTGACACGTCTTATCTTGTAACCGTAGTAATGAAGGAAAGGTTCACTACACATTTAGGAAATGAAAAAGATTGTTCTTACGCATATTCTATTACAATAAAACCAAGAAGAGGAAACTGGCAGGATATAAATTTAAATCTGGTGCCGTATGCAACAGGACAACAAGTTTTAACTGTGAAATTATATACGGGCAGTGGACATAGAAGTGGCGATGGTCTTGATGTGGCAATGTGGAATCCAGATACTAAAAAACTGGATCCCATTCACGACAGTGATACAGTAAATATGGATTCTGTGGGAAATTGGTCTGAAACACTTCATAAAAGACAAGTAAGAATTTTTTTCGCAAAAAGTAAAAACGGATATTCTTCTCCTGTTGGTGCTTATAAGGTATTTGGGAATGAAGAATCAACAGGTGGAAGAGTAATTGCGGAAAAAGGAAAGGTCTATCAGTTATCAGCTAACACAATGGGGGAAACAGGTACTCTTGCAATTTATGATCAGATATGGCAAGAGGCAAAAAATGCTGCACAGGCTGCAGGATATACGGAATATGTAGCATTTTCAGGCGAAAAAACACTCAATACGGATTGGGAAATGTATGTAGTGAGTTTTACAACGACTAAAATAGATTATTATGTACATTATAAATCAGGACTGGAAGATGATTTAGCGGTTAGTAATATTCCGGATAATCAGGAATTATGCTATAATAGACCAATGCATTCCTATGGAGATAATCCGTCAACAACGGCATATGAAGGAAGAAGTATAGGCGTATCTTTTACAGTTGGAGAAGGCAATGAAGTACCGACTTGTAGCGGATATGAATTTTTGGGATGGAAATTACAGAAAAAAGATGGAACGCTAAGCAGTGAAACGTATCAAAACAAAGATGTATTTACTGTTTCGGAGGATAATGTTGAATATGCCGATAATACAAATCTTCCTTTTGGCTCAAATAATAATCGAGATGGATATCAATTCGTTGCACAGTGGAAGAAAATATCCACCAGAAGCGTAGTCGTAAACCATTATTTGAAAGTTCCAGATGGAACAGAGGTTTTGAAAAAAACAACACAAGGAACGATTTCTTTTGCTGAGAATAATGAAACGGTTACAGCACTTGCCACTCCGGAGCCGGCAGGTACATTTTCAGGGTATGTATTTGATAAGTCTGATACTAGAAATAATTTGGAGAAGGCGGTTACGAATGATAAATCTACAGATACGATTGAATTGAATCTGTATTATAAACCAACTGTTTTAACGGTAAGCAAAACCGTAACCGGATACAATATGGAACCGAATAGATCGTATGAGTTTACAATAAAAGTCGTTCACCCATCAGGAACTGAAGCAAGTACCGCTACTATAACGGATGGGCAGATTTTCATAAAAAAAGGTACTGAAGTAAAGAAACTCACCTTTACAAATAATCAGGCTACGTTTACTCTGGCAAAAGATGAATCCGTAGACATTAGTTGTCTTCCAACAGGATGGACATATACAGTTACGGAAACTGATCCTGGAAATAATTACAAGACAAGCTATAAATTGAATGGCAGTGCTGCAACTGATGGAACAGCAGCAAAAATCATAACTTCCACAACAGGAAATGATAAGGTTACGTTTACAAATGCATCTACAGTGGCACCTCCGGAAACAGGAAGAACCTTTCATGATAGCGAATGGATTTTATTGCTGATTGTTGTATTGATTATAAGTGCAGGTGGCATGACATTTCTTAGAAAAATGAAAAAGCGTTATTAGACAAACAGGAAGAATTATACTTGAAATGTGTGAGTGAAAAATATGATTCTTCCTTTTTCAATCAATGAGTTTATGTACGGGACAAAGAAAAAAGAGAGAGGTGAGCACTTATGCAGCTTACAAATACAACGGATTATGCAATCAGGATTGTCTGTTATTTGGCAATAAAAAAGCGCAGGGTTACAACGGCAAAATTAGCTTCTGAATTAAAGATTCCGGAGAGCTATATTCCCAAAATCACAAAGCAGTTAAAAAAAGAGAAGATTATTTCAGCTTCTGAAGGTACCAGTGGAGGATATGCCATTGCCAAAAATCCAGAAAAGATTTCTTTATTTGATGTCATATCATGTATGGAATCAACAATGGCAATCAGTCGCTGTCTTGAAAAGGATGGATTTTGCTCCAGAAACTATACGGATTGCTGTAAAGTACATCAAGTCTTATTGGACTTACAGAACAATTACAATAACCGATTAGAAAATGTGAAAATCTCTGATATTATCAGACCGGGGAAAGATGAATATTTTGGGCGATTTTATATCATTCTGAAAGTTAATTTAGCGAAAAACAGTTATGAATGTATCTATTCTCATAACAGGGGGATTTATGATGATGTAAAAACTGCAGGAACATATGATGATTTTCTGAAAGTATATTGTGAAAAATATGTATGTGAAAAAGATTGTGAAAAACTGCAGGAATTTTTGAAAAGCGATTCGTTGACAGAGCATTTGAAAAAGGGCTGTTCAGAAGAAGATATCGTTTATCAAAGAAGAAGCGAGAAAAACTCAGAGACTTATGTTTGGATGGAAGTAAAAAGATTTGTGGATGAAAATGAGAAAACTGCTGTTATTACATTCCATAATGCAAAAGTTATCCCTAACACAATTGTAAATATGGAACGGGAATTAAGACAAAAAGCACAGGATGAGACAAAACAGTATTGGAAAATGGTTTCGCTTCTGGCTGCAGTGTTGAATCACAATAATCTTATAGAAACAGAACATCAGGATGATATCTGTTTTTATACAAAACAAGTGTATCTTCAACTACAGAAAAACTATCCGGAGTATGGGATTACAGAGGAAGAAATAGAAAATGTCTCTCATCTGGCTCCAATTCATGATATTGGAAAAATCCGTGTGCCGATAGAGATATTGAACAAAAACGGTAAATTAACAGCTGATGAGATGGGAATTGTAAAGCAGCATCCTCTTACAGGGGCAGAGATGACATTGCGGTTTCCACGAGGAACTACGACAGAAAAACTTAATAAGTATAGCTATGAAATATGCAGATATCACCATGAAAGATATGATGGATCTGGTTACCCGGATGGACTAAAAGGTGATGAAATACCACTTTGTGCTCAGGTAGTAGGCCTTGTGGATGCTTATGATGCATTGGTCAGTGTACGCCCCTATAAAGGAAAATTAAAGCATGAAGAAGCCATAAGAATGATTGCCAACGGTGAATGTGGTGTATTTTCAAAAAAACTATTGCAGTGCTTTATAGCAGCGGCAATGCAATCGGTTTGGGGAAAGCGAGTTGAGTAGATAAAAAGTGCGAATAGTACAAAAATATGGTGAAATTTATTGTAAATAATGGTACACAGATTTTATCTAACTAAACCAAGCCGAGAATTCCCCTACCTCTATAGGTAGCGGGATGAATCGGCCACTATATTTTCTTTTCCAGGAAAATGTTAGTGAAATGACATAAGGTTTAAAGATAAACATCAAGAAGGAGATAGTAGAATGAAAGCTCATGAATATTGGTCTGTCGGAGCATTGATAACGATGCTAGGAACTTTTTATACCGGATATAAAGGTTTAAAATCAAGCCATAAATATTTTGCGGCAAGTTCTTTGCTTTGTATGATTATGGCTATTTATACAGGTCATAAGATGATATCTAAAAACAAGAAAACAAAGAAAGAACCAATATCATTAGGAAATGAAGAATAATACAACCAACCTTGTGCCCACTGGGCACGAAGTTGGCACAGTCACTATGGTGTCAGGAGAAATCCCGGCATCTTTTTTTATGTCTTTTTACACTTCAAAAAATAATTTCAAAAAAATTCTTCATTAGATGTTTTTGGTGTACCACCGCCATAGGTTTCTGTTGCTATCTCCCCCAACTTACGCTGTTCCCAAGAATATGTTTGATTTCATTCATATTTGAGAATATAATTAGACTAACTATTGATTGCTATATATATGTGGAGAATGCATGGAATATAAATCAATTCGAGAAATGGCAGATGAGTGGGGGGATATCCAAAAGACGTATATAGGTTCTTTGTTCTGGAAACAGAATAGAAGGCGCAGTAAGAATAGGATATTTATGGAAATTCCAGCAAATGCAAAAAAGCCTAAAGATGCACGAATTAAGAGCGGAAAGTACAGAAAAAATAAGAGTGATGATGAATGATAATCAGCTAATGGGAGGGATTATAAGATGTATGGAAAAGCCATTGAACTCTTAAGCTATTTTACCATCAAGAATGATGAAAATCATTATACAGCAGAAGATTTTTTGCGTATATCAAATGACGATGGAAGTATTATTTATTTGATTTAAGTTGGGAGGTGAGGATTTGCCTTTTCAGATTATTAGAAATGACATAACAAAAGTAAAAGCAGATGCCATAGTAAATACGGCAAATCCGAACGTTGCCGTTGGCGATGGTGTAGATTCTGCCATATATAAAGCTGCTGGTAAGGAAAAGCTTCTTGAAGCACGTAAGAAAATTGGTCTTTTGATGCCGGGCGAAGTAGCAATCACTGATGCATTTGATCTTGATGCAAAGTACATCATTCATGCAAGTGGTCCTTGGTGGACGGATGGAAGAAAAGGTGAGGAAGCGTGTCTTCGTTCATGCTATGCGAAGGCATTACAATTGGCGAAAGACTATGGATGTAATTCCATTGCATTCCCACTTCTTGCCACGGGCACATATGGTTTCCCGAAGGAGCTTGGTATACAGATTGCCGTTGATACTTTTACAGCTTTCTTGGAAGACAATGATATAGAGATCACGCTTGCTGTATTTGCTAGCGAGGATGTTACCATTTCCGGTAAGCTTGTAGAAGATGTAGCCAGCTTTGTTGATGACGGCTACGTAGCAACAGCTCTTGCTGAGGAATACCGAAATGACAATTATCCGCGTGAAATAGGAAAACGTCCGGAGAGCAGAGTTGGTTCTACAGTGCAATCTTTCCATATACCATCATTCCTGCGAAGAAAAAACAGGGATGAAGAGGAAGATAGTTTTGATGCGCTTCCTTTAGAGGAAGAGGCTAAAGAAGATGAAGCACTTTCGGTTATGATGCCGGAGTATCTTAAGACGGTTTCCTTTGAAAAGAAGACAGAGTCTTTAGAGGATGCGTTAAAGGAAATCTATACGGATTCTTTTGAAAAGCATTTACAGCAGCTTATCAATAAAAAGGGGCTTAAAAATTCAGAAGTATATGCAACAGCGAATATTTCAAAGCAGTATTTTTCAAAACTACTTAAGGGGCAGGTAAAGCCTTCAAAAGAGAAGATGCTTGCACTTGCTGTTGGGTTGCGCCTTAATCTTGACGAAACGATAGATTTTCTTAGAATAGCCGGGTATGCGTTGTCACCGATATCGCAGACAGATAAGATAGTTGAGTATTTCATAGAGCACGAAGACTATAACGTCTTAAAAATAGATATTGTATTATTTGATTATGGGCTTAATCCCCTGTCAAATCAATAAATATGAAAGGTCGCCTCACGGTTGACCTTTTTTCTTTGCTCACGGTTTATTATTACATCACAACAAGGAAATGCCTCACTGCAGGGAGGTCAGTAATAGAAAATGGAGGTAAAGAATCATGAGTAAAGGATTAACGGAAATCGTTTATATTTTGGATAGAAGCGGATCAATGGGAGGGCTTGAAGCAGATACTATCGGTGGTTTTAATTCCATGATGGAGAAGCAGAAAAAAACCGGTGAAAAGGCATATGTATCTACAGTATTGTTTGATGATACCTGTGAGGTCCTACATGATAGAGTTTCGATTGATAAGATTAAGAAGATGACGGATAAGGAGTATTATGTTCGAGGATGCACAGCACTTCTTGACGCGGTAGGCGGAGCAATCCATCACATTGGAAATATTCATAAGTATGCTAGACCGGAAGACCGCCCGGAGAAGACCATCTTTGTGATTACAACAGATGGTATGGAAAATGCCAGCAGACAGTATTCTTATGATAAGGTGCAAAAGATGGTAAAGCGCCAGCAGAAAAAGTACGGCTGGGAGTTTATTTTCATCGGAGCTAACATTGATGCATATGCGGAAGCTCAGCGTTTTGGAATCAGAAAAGAGCGTGCCGTAAATTATGTGCATGACAATATCGGAACCGCTACAGTTTATGAAGGTGTATCAAAGGCAGTGTGCTTTGCGATGAAGGCAAGTTCTGCGGAAGATATGGAGGATTGTCTTAATGACAGTGGATGGGAAGCTCCAATCGTAGCAGATTATCTAACTCGTGGAAATAAGAAGAATGGGGGTAAGAACTAATGGCTATTAAGGGTGCAGTATTAGGCGATATATTGGGATCTCAGTATGAGTTTAATCGTCCAAAGAATTTGGACTGGCAAAACATACCGCTTATCATAGATGATAAAGCTAAGTTTACGGATGACTCTGTTATGATGCTTGCCATAAAGAAAGCTCTGGTGGAAGATAATGATTTAGTTGAAACAATGGTGGATGTTGGTCAGCAGTATCCGTTTTGTGGATATGGAGCAAAATTCTTTAGCTGGATCAATGGGAAAAAGCATCAGCCGTATAACAGTTGGGGCAATGGTTCTGCCATGCGAGTTGCTTTTGTGGGAGATTTCTACGAAGATTATGATGAAATGCAGGCGAGGGCAACTAAAACGGCTGAAGTATCTCATAATCATCCGGAAGGAATCAAAGGCGCTGTTGTTACAGCTACATGTATCTGGATGGCAAAGCGTGGTAAGTCTAAGCAGGAGATATACGATTATGTTTTGTCGGAATATCCAGTAGATCTTTATGAGTACAGCATCGGAAATAGTCTGGATGATATCAGACCACGTTACAAATGGAATGAAAGCTGTCAGGGTTCCGTTCCGGCTGCTATGCGATGCTTTTATGAAAGTACGGATTATGAATCGTTCATGAGAAATATCTACAGTTTGCCGTGTGACAGTGATACATTTGGAGCAATCGCAGGTGGTGTTGCGGAAGAGTTTTATCATGGCTTTGGAGATATAGATGCGGAAGGTATATTAAAGAAGCATCTAACAGATGATTTGTATGAGATATTGATGAGATAAATTACATAGGTTTACTGTAGGTGACGGCTGTGTTAAGCTGTCCCTCGCGAAAAGGCTCTCTATTCGGGTTTTGATTACTCGGGTATGGGAGCTTTACAGGGATTACCGACAGAAAACTGTTCGAACGTTTTCCGAAAATAAGAAACCAGCTATGGACGGGAGAGCTTTACATTCGAAGATAATGCAAAAATCTACGTTGAATTATAGAAATTCTCTTGGTACAATAAAAATAATAGAAAGTATATAAATTCAAGTCGAACGCACGTGAGACTGGGTGCGTGATCCTGGTCAGCGTAAGCTGACAGGTCGCAAAGCGACTGCGTTCATGAGCAAGTAGCGAAAGCGGATTGCGAATGTCCGCTTTACTAAGATTTATGTGCAGTTCTTATATAAGCAAGAACAGAACGTATGCCACGAAAGAAGAGGATAATAGTGCATCAATAAAAAGATAGCACATTATTTCAATAGATAAGCTAGAAAAGAAAGAGGAAAGAGAGTATGAAAAATCAAAAAGTTAAAATCTTTGCATTTGTTATTGCGGGATGTCTGTGTTTATCAGGATTAATAGGATGCGAAGGAAAGAACAAGGCGTCTGATGATACGTCATCTCAATCAAGTAGTGGTCTGATGGGGGCTGTAAAAGAAGCGACAGATACAAGTGATGGATCAGATGCAGATGATGCCGGTGAGGAGGATGAAGTAAGCGACGACATGATTGGAAGGTATGTATCCCAGGGATATGAAAATACCGGCTTTGGACTTAAAATCACCCTTCCAGATACTTATACATTGGAAAATAGATGCACCATTAAAATAGACAATGAGGATCCAATAGAAGCCTCTAATAAAGAAACTACTTATAATTTGATAAGATCTATGGTTGCATTGGGAAAATCAACAGTTTTTGAAGCAAAAAATGAAAATACATACATTGGACTGAGTCTTCAAAAGGCTTCAGTTTTAGATAATCAAGCAGTATGGGCTGAAGAAAAGTCCATAGCGGAAACTTCAGTGATGACGGAGGAAGAGATTAAAGAAATATATGGAGAAGATGTAGAGATTACAGAATTCCAAAATAATGTGGAAGAAATCACGTTTTTGGGTGAGAAACACTACGCAGCACAATTCACATTTAAGGCAGATGATGTTCCTTATTATGGTGTTAATGTGTATTTGGTGAATAAACAGGACCCGCGTTATCTGTTAGGTATCAATCTATTGGGCTTAGATCTGGATGCAGTGGATCAGGCAGATCAGTTCTTTAGCGTTTATGCGAACTAAGTTAGGAGAAAAAGAATCTGAGGAAGGCAAGGTATCAACCATCGTAGTTGAGGGCTATACAGATTCAGCCGGAGATGCGGCTTACAATTTAAAACTTTCTGAGGAAAGAGCACAGACTGTTGCAAATTATATGACAGCTAGTTATCCAGAACTCACTAACACGATTGCAGTTGTCGGCAATGGAAAAAATAATCTTATTCTAGATGAACAAGGAAAAGAAGATGCCGCAGCATCCAGACGAGTAGAAGTCAGATATGTCTTGAGCGCAGAATAAGCATTCCCCCACTTCAAGTGTGTAGAGCACTAAGAGGTAGGATAAGAATAGCAACGCTGTCAGAAGATAAAAAACAGTGAGTATGTACTATGAAAGGCATATGATTGAAATAAAAAGAGGATTTGAAACATATGGGATTTTTGTTTGTAGCTCTTGGCGGAGCTGTAGGGGCAATGGCCAGATATGCTATAAGTCTTGTTCCTGTTAAGGGTGGATTTCCACTTCTGACATTGATGACGAATATTATAGGAGCGATTCTGATAGGATTTATTGTCGGCATTACAAGTGGAAGGAATGAAGTATCGCAAAACACGATATTGTTCTGGAAAACCGGAGTATGTGGTGGGTTTACCACTTTTTCAACATTTTCCCTGGAGGCATATTGTCTGTTTGAAGATAATCAATATGTAACTGGAGGATTGTATGTGTTATTAAGTTGTTGTGGCTGCATAATGGGAGTCCTGTGCGGGAAAAAACTATCTACTTTTATAAGATAATTTCGTAGGTGATATTATGAAAATAACTTATATTAACCATAGTGGTTTTTTGGTTGAAACCAAGGGCTGCTATTATATCTTTGACTATTACAAGGGAAAATTGCCGTCTCTCGACAAGAAAAAAGAAGTGATTGTTTTTTGCAGTCATTTTCATGAGGATCATTTTAATCAGGAAATTTTTGAAATCCTTAATGATGCCGGGATGACTTATCAGGCAGTTTTGGCAAGAGATATACGCGGCAGGAATCATCTGACAGGTATGCACTTTAATGTTGCATTTGTTCCCCTTGATCCAAGGCAGGAAAATCATTATGCTGACGGGATTTTGTATTTCCTTGAAAATGTAGATTGTAATGCCATTTTTCCGATGCATTATTGGAATGATGCCAGTGTAATGAAACGGTTTGTCACTGAATATCCACAATACAAGTCACGCATCAAAAATACAGAAGCTGCAAAAGGAGAAATATTATGAAATTTAAAATGATTCATGAAAACTATAATGTATCTGACTTAGAGCGATCCATTAAATTCTACAATGAAGCTCTTGATTTGCATGAAGTGAGACGAAAGACTACCGATGATTTTATCATTGCTTATTTGAGTAACGATGTAAGTGATTTTGAGTTGGAGCTTACCTGGCTAAAAGATCATCCGCAGTCATACAATTTGGGTGAATGTGAATTTCATCTGGCATTTCAGACAGATGATTACGAAGCGGCATACAAAAAACACAAAGCGATGGGGTGCATTTGTTTTGAAAATGAAGCAATGGGTATCTATTTTATCGAGGATCCAGATGGTTATTGGCTTGAGATTGTGCCGTAAATCTGTCTATTATTAAAACGATATGAAGCCGTTGCAGATATTTTGCAGCGGTTTTTCTATCATATTTTTACAGATGGAGATACAGATAAAAAGGAGTAAAAAAGATGGGAATCGTAGTTATCGGAGATGTATTTATTGATATCAAAGGATTTTCAACATCTACCTATATTCCGTACGGAAGAAACCTTGGAACTATCGAGAAGATCCATGGCGGTGTAGGCAGAAATGTTGCAGAAGATATTGCAAATGTTGAGCTTGAACCGACTTTTATTGGAGCAGTAGATGATGATTCTATTGGTGAGGAGGTTATTCAGAAGCTAAATCGACATAAGGTTGATACCAGATTCATGAAAAAAGTAAAAAATGGTATGGGAACATGGCTGGCGGTATTTGATCATAAAGGTGAAGTAGTAGCATCTGTGTCCAAACGCCCGGATCACAAACCGATGTGTGAAATTCTGGATGAGCATGGAGATGAGATTTTCCAAAATGCTGACAGCATTGCCATCGAGATTGATATGGATCAGGATGTGACAAAAAAGACCTTTGCATATGCCGAGAAATATAACAAGAAAGTATATGCGTTGGTTTCTAATATGAGTATTGCTGTTCAGCGGAGGGATTTTATTCGAAAAACAGGATGCTTTGTGTGTAATCAGCAGGAGGCAGGAATTTTGTTTTCTGATAACTATGAGAATGTCACACCAGAAGAACTGTGTGCTATTTTACCGGAGCGTATCCGTTCAGCAAAGATTCGGCAGATGGTTGTGACGATGGGTGAATCAGGTGCGGTATATGCTACGCAGGAAGGTGATGCTGGTATTTATCCGGCACTGAAAGTAGACGTTGTAGATACGACTGGAGCCGGAGATGCATTTTTTTCAGGTGTCTGCATCGGACTGACATATGGAAAAACATTGCGTGAAGCTTGTGAAATTGGTACCCGCTTGGCATCTACTGTTATATGTACTTCAGAAAATATTTGTCCGCGTTTTATGCCGGAAGAATTTGGTGTAAAAAAATAAAATTAGTATGATGTCTGGGGTTGAATTATAGCATCTGATATGATATGATAACCTCAAGTTCATAGAGAAAGATAGTTGGTGCCATGCACTTGCAGGTATTACGGCAAAGATAGTCAATAGCAGTTCAAAACGATCGGGGAAATGTTTTTGATCTGTCCGGAAACTGTAAGAAGCAAAAGTATGGTTAAAAGGGAAACAGGTGTAATTCCTGTACGAGACTCGTCACTGTGATAAGGGAGTATGGATTCAAATATTGGTCACTGATGTATAGAACATCGGGAAGGCCGAATCTGTATGTTGATCTTTCAGCCAGGAAACCTGCCAGTTGTCTGGTACCGGATATATTCCAGAATCACGAGTTATTGATTGTGCTGTTTTTTGAACAAAATGATTGATTTTTTAGAAGATAGAATTGCTTCACTTGGATGATCCGAGTGGAGCATTTTTGCTTTTTATAAGAAAGCATGACAATTTTTTGGAAAATAACAGATTGTCGGCTGTATTGATACCGCTCTTCCGGAAAAAAACGTGCCCTATGAAGGAAACTATTATAAATAATTAAAAGGAGAAGGACACATGAAAAAAAGAATGGTTGCCTTAATGGCAGTATTTACCATGGCAGTTGGCCTGGTTGCAGGCTGTGGAAACAACAATGCAAACGCTGGAAAGGATGCTGCGGTAAGTGCATCAGAAGATGGAAGCGCAGCAGCTGAGAAAAATGATGACCAGGCAAAAGCTGATGAGGTGGCTGATCTGATCGATGCAATTTATGTTCAGGAGAGAACAGACAAGACAGATGAACAGTGTGCAGCTGCAAAAGCAGCATGGGATAAACTGACAGATGCTCAGAAAGAATTAGTAGAAGGTGAAAATGCTGATCCGGATTATTTCGGCAGAGATACAGGTGATGCTTCCAAGGATGATCCTCTGAATCAGGATGAGATCGGTGAAAATGAGATTCTTGTTGTAAGTTTTGGAACATCTTTCAATGACAGCCGTGTAGCTGATATTGGTGGTGTTGAGAAAGCAATCCAGGCTGCAAATCCGGACTGGTCCGTAAGACGTGCATTTACTGCACAGATCATCATCAACCATGTACAGGCAAGAGATGGTGAGAAGATTGATAACGTAGATCAGGCTCTTCAGAGAGCTGTTGATAATGGCGTAAAGAACCTGGTTGTTCAGCCGACACATTTAATGCATGGTGCAGAGTATGATGAACTGGTAGGGGAACTTGATAATTACAAAGATAAATTTGAATCTGTAACTGTTGCTGAGCCGTTACTTGGTGAAGTAGGAGCAGATGCAACTGCTGTAAATGAAGACAAAGCAAAAGTAGCTGAGGATATTACAGCAGAAGCAGTAAAGACAGCTGGATATGACTCCCTGGATGCTGCAAAAGCAGACAGCACAGCTTTCGTATTTATGGGACATGGTACTTCTCATACAGCAAAAGTAAGCTACAGCCAGATGGCTTCCCAGATGGCAGCACTTGGATATGAGAACGTATTTATTGGAACTGTTGAAGGTGAGCCGGAAGAGACAGCTTGTGAAGCAGTTATCGAAGCAGTAAAAGAAGCAGGATACAAAAACGTTGTATTAAGACCGTTAATGGTTGTTGCAGGTGACCATGCAAACAATGATATGGCAGGCGATGATGACGATTCCTGGAAGAGCATGTTTACAGCAAGCGGAAACTTTGATAAGATTGATACACAGATTGCTGGTTTAGGTGAGATTGAAGCTGTTCAGCAGATTTATGTGGATCATACAAAAGCAGCTATTGACTCTTTAGGTAAATAAGAGATACATAGCGCAGTAAAAAGTAAAAAATGACATCCAATCTCACAGCAGGAATGATCTTTTCGTTCCTGCTGTGAGTTGCATATGGAAAAGATATGTTAAAGAGGACGTAAAGTGATGTGACAGGAGGACGAATACATGAAAAAAAGAATTGCAATGTTAGCGGCAGTATTTGCGCTGGCAGTAGGCATGCTTGGCGGATGCGGCAATAATGCGCAGCCGGCGGCAGACAGCACAAAGGAATCTGTAGGTCAGACGGATACAAGTGCACCAGACGAGACAACAAATGATAAGACAGATGCGACAGAGCCAACTTCCACTGATACACAGACACCGGCACTGGAAGATGGAATTTATGATGCAAAATTTGACACAGACAGCAGCATGTTTCATGTCAATGAAGCAAATGACGGACGTGGCACTTTAACAGTGGAAAATGGAAAGATGACTATGCATATCAGTCTTGCATCAAAAAATATAGTAAATCTGTTTGTTGGAACTGCAGAAGATGCACAGAAAGATGGCGCAGAACTTTTAGAGCCGACCACAGATACTGTTACTTACAGTGATGGCACTACTGAAGAAGTATATGGATTTGATGTACCGGTAGAAGCACTGGATCAGGAATTTGACCTTGCAATCATAGGAAAAAAAGGAACCTGGTATGATCATAAAGTCAGTGTATCAGACCCACAGAAAGTAGAGTAAAGGATTTTTCAACGAATGAAGAAGAAAATAGCGGCAGTCATTTTAGCTGTCATGGTAAGTCTTACCGCACTGGCCGGATGCGGGACAAAGGAAAATAATACACCGGCAAGTTCTTCTGATCTGAGTGTCAGTGCAGATGCAGAGGATCAAATTGAAGATGCAGGGACACCGATACTGGAGGATGGCACCTATTCTGTTAATGTGGAACTAAGCGGCGGCAGTGGAAGAGCGACGGTGGAATCCACTGCAACGGTGAATGTAACTGATGGTCAGGCCATGGCGACAATTGTATGGAGCAGTACATATTATGATTATATGATCGTCGATGGGGAAAAATATTTAAATGAAAACGCAGGTGGAAATTCAACCTTTACATTCCCAATCGATGGAGTTCCGTGTGAAATGGATGTGATTGGAGATACCACTGCCATGAGCACACCTCATGAAATTGAATATACACTTACCTTTTCTTTCCTGGAAACGGTAAGTTTTAATGATCTGAAATGCGAAGGACGTATGAATCTTGCATATGCGGATCAGTTTAGTGTGGAACAATATGGAGCTTACAAAATGATAACGATCGTTGACAGCGGTCGTTATTTGCTTGTCCCGAAGGGGATGTCTGTTCCAGCTGATATACCAGCAGATGTTGTGGTTTTGCAGCAACCGCTGACAGATGGATACCTTGTATCCAGTGCAGTTATGGATCTTGTATGCAAGAGCGGGGCTCTTTCGGATATTAAGTTTACCGGATTGAAGGAAAAAGACTGGTATGTGCAGGAAGCAGCAGATGCTATGAAAGCGGGAGATTTAGTTTACGCAGGAAAATATAATGCACCGGATTATGAACTTTTGCTTGGAGATGGCTGTAAATTTGCCATTGAAAATAGTATGATCCTGCATAATCCGGAAGTAAAAGAAAAACTTGAGGAACTCGGAATCCCGGTTTTGATCGAGCGTTCCAGCTATGAAAAACATCCGCTTGGACGTCTGGAATGGATTCGGCTGTTTGGCGTGTTGTTCAATCAGGAACAGAAGGGAACTGAATTTTTCCGTGCGCAGGTAGAGCGTGTGCAGCCGATTCTGGAAAAAGAAAATACCGGTCGTACGGTTGCCTTTTTTGCGGTATCTTCCGATGGAACGATTACGGTTCGAAAACCGAATGATTATGTGTCCTCTATGATAGATCTGGCTGGTGGAGTGTACTCTCTGAATGGCTATATTGAGGAAGAAGAAAATGCGTTGTCTACATTGAAAATGCAGATGGAAGATTTCTATGTGGCAGAGAAAGATGCAGACATTTTGATTTATAACGGTACGATTGAAGGTGAGTTAAATTCTATTGACGAGTTGATAGCAAAGAATAGTCTGTTTGCAGACTTTAAAGCGGTACAGTCAGGAAATGTTTATACAACCGGCAGTAATTTTTATCAGGAAACAAGTGCAACCTGCGATTTTATCGAAGATTTGAACAAGATTCTGACAGACAGCAGCGACACCGATTATCGTTTTATCAGAAAGCTGCAATAATAACAAAAATAGAATATGGCACTTTCTGAATAATGGAGTAGTTATTTCCAGGAATGCGTGAAAAAGAGAAGGTAAAGGAAGTTAGGGAAGTGAAAAAACGGTATATAATAACATTTTTAATATTTATCTGTGCGCTGATCGCACTTTTTCTGTGGAATGTAGGTGTGGGAAGTGTCAATATGTCTCTGGGAGATTTTTTTACACTGTTTGGAAAAGATGGCAGTGATTCCACATTATATCAGATTGTGTGGAAAATCAGGTTACCGCGTATTGTAGCGGCTATTCTGCTTGGTGGGGCATTATCTGTATCCGGATTTTTGCTTCAGAGCTTTTTTCAGAATCCGATCGCAGGCCCGTATGTACTGGGAATTTCTTCCGGTGCAAAGTTGGTGGTTGCATTGACTATGATCATATGTCTGCAGAGAGGCCTGACATTGAATTCCGCGGGAATGGTCGTTGCTGCATTTGTAGGTTCCCTGATTGCCATGGGATTTGTCCTGCTGATTTCTTTTCGGGTTTCTAAGATGTCGCTTCTGGTAGTGTGCGGTATCATGATTGGCTATATTTGTTCTGCAATTACAGATTTTTGTGTGACATTTGCGGATGATTCCAATATTGTGAATCTACATAACTGGTCACTGGGAAGTTTTTCAGGTATGACATGGGAAAACGTGCGGCTGATGGTCGTATTAGTTGCGGTTGGTGTGGTTATTACTTTCCTGCTTGCAAAACCAATCGGTGCATATCAGCTGGGGGAGACTTATGCGAGAAATATGGGAGTAAATGTAAAAGCACTGCGAATTGGTTTGATTCTGCTCTCAAGTATGCTGTCAGCTTGCGTTACAGCATTTGCCGGCCCGATTTCTTTTGTTGGAATTGCTGTCCCTCATCTGGTAAAATTAATGACCAAAACAGCAAAACCGATCATTTTGATTCCGGGATGTTTTTTGTTTGGTGCTGTAATCACATTGTTTTGTGATGGAATTGCAAGAACACTATTTGCACCGACAGAAATCAGCATAAGCTCTGTGACAGCAGTATTTTTGGTACCGGTTGTCATTGCGGCAATGCTGAGAAAGCAGGGGAACAGATGATGGAACTTAGAACAGAAAATTTAGTGGTCGGATATGATAAAAATCCGCTGATAAAAAATGTAAATCTGTGTGTAAAATCCGGGGAAGTGCTGACATTGATCGGCCCGAATGGAGCCGGAAAATCTACAATTTTAAAAACAATAACAAAGCAGCTGAAAATTCTTGGCGGAACGGTATATTTGGGAAAAGAATCCATGCATACTATGCGTGACAGTGAAATTTCTAAAAGTCTGTCCATGGTGATGACGGAACGGCTGCAGACAGAACTCCTCAGTGGGCGGGATGTGGTAGCATCGGGACGTTATCCATATACCGGAAAATTTGGTATTTTATCAGATGACGACTGGGCGAAAGTCGATGAGGCCATTGCGCTGGTACATGCACAGGATGTGCAGAATCAGGATTTTAGAAAAATGAGTGACGGGCAGCGTCAGCGTTTGATGCTGGCCAGGGCAATTTGTCAGGATACGGATATTTTGCTGCTTGACGAGCCAACGTCATATCTGGATATGGGATTTAAATTGGATATTCTGGCCAATATCCGTATGCTGGCCAGAGATCGGAATTTAGCAATTATTATGTCATTACATGAACTGGATCTGGCACAGAAAGTATCAGATACGATTGCCTGTGTGAAAGGAGATCACATCGACCGCATTGGTACGCCGGAGGAAATTTTTGGCGGTACGTATGTGCAGGAATTGTATGGCGTATCGGATACCAGTTTTGATCCGATCACCGGTGAGGTGTTTTTAAATCCTTTCAGAGGTATTCCACAGGTGTTTGTCATAGGTGGAGGAGGAAGTGGTATCGCAGCATATAATCGCCTGCAACGGCAGAGTATTCCTTTTGCGGCAGGTATTTTGCAGGAAAATGACAGGGAATTTCAGACGGCTCGGGCACTGGCAAGCGAAGTGATTTCCCAGAAAGCATTTTATCCGCTCGAAGAATCCCAGATTGCAGATGCAAAAAAATGGATCGATCAGTGTGAATCATGTATATGTACACTGGAATCAGAGGAATTTGGCCCATTGAATGAAGCAAATCGGCAGCTTATGGAATATGCGAGAGAGAAGGGAAAATTGGAAGTAAGACATGGAGATAAATACTAAAATGCACAAACAAGATTTTAGTATTTCCTTACCTAAATCATATTATTGTACGAGAGAAAAAGTCGTTGACCATTCAAGAGATGAATAGTCAACGACTTTTCTGTCAAACAAAAGTACTTTATACAAAACAGTATTCGTACATATTATATGGATTATCTTTTTTTGGAAGAACTTTCAAACTGATATTCATTTCCCGGAAGAATTGCATTCAGCACGATACCAACGATAGCTGCCAGAGCAAGGCTTGTCAGTGTGATGGCTGTACCGCCTATGTGGAAAGTCAGTCCGTTTGAAAAACCGAGACCGCAAACAAGGATACAAGCTGCGATGACAAGGTTACGGGATTTGGTCAGGTCTACTTTATTTTCAACAACGTTGCGGATACCGACAGCTGAGATCATTCCGTAAAGAATAAAGCTGATACCACCGATGATTGCTGCAGGAAGAGAACTGATGATCTCTGCCATTTTCGGAATGAAGCTAAGAATGATTGCATAAAAAGCTGCCAGACGGATAACTTTTGGGTCATATACACGGCTCAGCGCCAGTACACTGGTGTTTTCACCGTAAGTTGTGTTTGCCGGTCCACCAATTAAAGCAGAGAGTGCAGTTGCAAGTCCATCACCAAGCAGTGTACGGTGAAGTCCCGGCTCTTCGATAAAGTTCTCTCCTACTGTTGCAGAAATGGCAGAAATATCTCCGACATGCTCCATCATGGATGCGATGGCGATCGGTGCCATTGCAAGGATAGCTGTGATATTGAACTTACAGAGGAAGAACTGTGGTACGCCAACGATAGCTGCGTTTGTCACACCACTGAAGTTTAAGATGGCGCTCCCGTCTGCACATGTCATACCTGCGGCATTCATAATCAGAGCTGCCACATAAGATACGATAATTCCCATCAGAATCGGAATGATTTTGAACATTCCTTTTCCCCAGATATTAAAGATAATAACAGTGGCGAGTGCAATCAGTGCCAATGGCCAGTTAGTGGATGCATTGGAAATAGCGGAAGGTGCAAGACTCAGTCCGATACAGATGATGATAGGTCCGGTTACGATTGGTGGAAGAAAACGCATAACGCGTCGTACACCAATCACTTTGATGATCAGGGATAAAATCAGATAGAGCAGACCTGCAATCAGTACTCCACCACATGCATACGGAAGTTTTTCACCGTAGCTCATGTTTGCAAAAATTCCGGTGTCCAGGTTTGCAACTGTCTGGAAACCACCCAGGAATGCAAAAGAGGAACCGAGAAAGGCTGGTACTTTTAATCTGGTCATCAGGTGAAATAGCAAAGTTCCAATTCCTGCACAGAACAATGTGACCTGAATGGATAAGCCCTCACCGTGGAAGTATGTGTTTACCAGAACCGGAACAAGGATGGTTGCACCGAACATGGCAAACATATGCTGAAGACCAAGGATCAGCATTTTTGGAAGCCCAAGCGTCCTGGCATCATAGATGCCGTTTTCGTTTGTTTTCATAAACTCATTCTCCTACTATTTTTATTATAATTTTTAGTTACAAATCTGACAATATACAAAGCTCTTTAATATCAGACTCTAACAAACCAGTATAACGGAAATCATTGAAGAGAGCAAGGAAATTTCAGTGAAAGTTGCCAATACTGGCATGAGGAGAACTGTGGACACATAAGGATTTCGGTTGACTTATAACTGAGAATCCGTTATTCTTGAAGAAATGAGAAGCATTATTAGGAGGTTTTTTTATGGAAAAAATGGAAAACGTATTTATCATGGATCATCCGCTGATCAAACACAAAATATCTATGATCCGCAACAAAAATACAGGAACAAATGAGTTTCGTAAACTGATTGAGGAGATTGCCGTACTGATGGGATATGAGGCACTTCGCGATCTGCCAACCGAGGATGTGGAGATCGAGACTCCGATCGAGACATGCAAAAGCCCGATGATCTCCGGTAAAAAACTGGCGATCGTACCGGTCCTTCGTGCAGGTCTTGGAATGGTAAATGGTGTAACAACTCTGGTTCCGTCTGCAAAGATCGGACATATCGGTCTGTACCGTGATCCTGAGACACATGAACCGCATGAGTATTACTGCAAACTGCCGGATCCGATCGATCAGCGTCTCATTGTAGTTGTAGATCCGATGCTCGCAACCGGTGGCTCTGCTGTGGCAGCCGTGGATTTTATCAAAAAACATGGCGGAAAAAATATCAAATGCATGTTTGTTATTGCCGCACCGGAAGGTGTAAAGAGACTGCATGAGGCACATCCTGATGTTCAGGTTTACATTGGACAGCTTGATCGTGAATTAAATGATCACGCTTATATCTGCCCGGGACTTGGTGATGCAGGTGACCGCATTTTTGGTACAAAATAAAAAAACGAAAAATGGTATGTGAATGCAGTAAGCAAAGCGAATGCATTCATGAGCAAGTAGCCAAAGTGGATTGCAAATGTCCGCTTTACAGGCATACAAGTAGAAGGCGTAAGTATGCTTCGGCATATTTGCGCTTTCTCTGTTTTGAGGAGGGTTATCATGAAACTGCGAAAAAGAGGGTACGTGGGAACAACATCCACAGAAATGTCACAGCGTGAAAAAGACAATGCCATTCTTGCAAGGGAAGCGGCAGCGGAAGGTTTTGTATTATTAAAGAATGAAGCACAGACGCTGCCTTTGAATCCGGGAACAAAAATCGGTCTGTATGGTGCGGGGGCGGTACGCACCATCAAAGGAGGAACCGGTTCTGGAGATGTTAATAACCGGTATAATGTCAATATTTATGACGGATTGAAAAATGCAGGATTCGAGATCACAAGCGGAGATTGGCTTGACGGATATGACAGTTGTTATGTGCAGGCGCGGGAGAGCTGGAAGACAGAGATTTTCCGAAAACTGAACGAAGACTGCAACGGAAACTTTTTTGAAGCCTATTCCACAACTCCATTTTCCATGCCGGCAGGAGCTGCCATTGATGCAGCAGCGGAAAAAGCAGATGGCGCAGCGGTTGGCATTTATGTGCTTGCCCGGATTGCGGGTGAAAATGCAGACCGCAGGGATGAACCGGGGGATTACTATATTACAGAAGAAGAACGGGCACAGATCGCGGCGTTATGTGAAGCCTATGAAAAAGTCATTCTGGTGGTAAATACCGGTGGTTTGATTGACCTTGCTTTTACCGATGAATTTTCCAATATCACAGCAATTTTGCAGTTTGTGCAGGCAGGTCAGGAAGGCGGTAATGCGCTGGCAGATGTAATCTCAGGCAAAGTGACTCCTTCCGGAAAAATGACGGATACCTGGGCATTGGACTATATGGATTATCCAAATGCGGCATATTTCAGCCACAAGAGCGGCGATGTTTACCGGGAAGAATACAGAGAAGGCATTTATGTCGGATATCGTTATTTTGATACTTTTGACATTCCGGTGCGTTATAGTTTCGGATATGGATTGTCTTATACAGATTTTGACATAAACGTAACAGGCATTTCAAAACAAACATCTGCACAGGGAAGGTTAACATTATCAGTTTCTGTGGATGTGACAAATATCGGAACAAAGTATTTCGGAAAAGAGGTTGCGCAGGTGTATGTTTCCTGCCCACAGGGAAAACTGCCAAAAGAATTTCGCCGTCTGGTGGCTTTTGGAAAAACAAAAATTCTGGCGCCGGGTGAGACGCAGTCACTTACACTGACCATGGATCTGTACCAGCTGGCTTCCTATTCCGAGGAGCAGGCGGCATGGCTGCTGGAGGCAGGTACTTATGGTATCTGGGCGGGAAATGCGTTATCCGCAGTGGCTCTTTGTGGCACCTTTGAGCTGGATGAAGATAAAGTGCTGGTGCAGTGCGAGCACATTTGCCCATTAAAAGAAAAGTTGGAAGAACTGCAGCCGGACAGAGAGAAACTGGAAGAAAAACAGAAAACCTGGATGCAGGAAGCAAGTGAAAAACAGCTGCCTCAGTTACAGATTTTAGCAAAAGATCTGCGGACAGAGACGGTAGCTTATGAAGAATTGCAGGATCATTATCCGGGCAGAGCCGGTGAGATCGTGGATCAGTTATCTACAGATGAACTGATTGCCTTAGCCACCGGAGATCCGGCAAAGAATCAGGGAGCAAGTGCCCTGGGTTCAGCAGGACAGACCGTTCCGGGTGCGGCAGCAGAGACCGTTAACGTGGCAGAAAAAGATCCTTATAATGTGGCAAGTATCGTGCTTGCTGACGGACCAGCTGGTTTGCGTCTGCGCAGTGAATATCAGGTGCGGGCGGACGGAAGCGTTGACGGTGGAGATTTTCTGGATGGTTTTGAGAACGGCTATTTTGCAGAGCCAAAGGAGCCGACCGGAACGGTGTATCATCAGTATTGTACCGCCATCCCGGTAGGAACCTTACTGGCGCAGAGCTGGAATCTGGATCTGATGAAAAAAATTGGTCAGATGATCGCCGGGGAAATGAATGAATTTGAAGTAACTTTGTGGCTGGCACCGGGCATGAGTCTGCACCGGAATCCGCTTTGCGGCAGAAATTTTGAATATTATTCTGAAGATCCGCTGCTGGCAGGCAGGATGGCTTCTGCCATGACACTTGGTGTACAGTCGGTACCGGGATGCGGAACAACGATCAAACATTATGCCTGCAACAATCAGGAAGACAACCGTATGGGTTCTGATTCCATTTTATCAGAGCGAACACTGCGTGAGATTTACCTAAAAGGATTTGAGATCGCGATCCGCAATGCACAGCCGATGGCGATGATGACGTCTTACAACCTGATCAATGGTGTACATGCGGCAAACAGTTATGATATCTGTACAAAGGCTGCCCGTGACGAGTGGGGATTTGAAGGTGCCATTATGACAGACTGGACAACGACCACAGATTCTACCGCCGGCGAATGTACGGCAGCAGGTTGTATGAAAGCCGGAAATGATATGGTTATGCCGGGTGATATACGGGATCATGCAAGCATCCGTCAGGCATTAGAGGATGGTTCTCTGGATATCCGGGAACTGAAACGCTGTGTATACCATACAGTTAAAATAATACTGCAGTCCAATCAGTATGAGGATGCAGTAAGCTATGAGGATCAGTTTAAATAATACAGATACTGTCAGGGGTGATTTGACATGTCAGATACCACACATCCACGCCATTCCTCAGAGCTTCCGCTAGAACTTCGCCAAAAGCAGGGTGTGTGGTCATATTTGGCCGGACAACAGAAACATTTGGCATAGCAATCACGAAAGCAAGGATACAGTGGTAGCCTTGCTTTTTTGCATGGATCAGTTCTTTTACATGACGGACAGCACGTTCACTTGGAGCATCCGGGAAATAGCCGATGCCGTTGATCTCCAGTGTACAGCCTTTGACCTCCATCAGATATTTTTCGTCTCCTTTTTCCATGTAAAAATCGAGACGGGAATCGCCGTATTTGTATTCCGGTTTGATAAACGTATAATCCTGGGTGGCGAGCCATTCGCCAACGATCTTATTCGGAGCCTGACTGTCGATATTTACCCAGCCAAGGGATTCTTTGTATACACTAATCAGATCATATTTTGTTTTGCGGTTCGGATTGTCCGAACAGGTCAGAGCTACCTTTGCATCGGGAAAAAGCAGTTCTCCCATGCGACCGGTATTTTTGACATGTACGGTTTCTAAGGAACCATTGATCATTACTTCTGCCACAAAACGATTGTGGCGGCGGACAAAGGTGCCCGTGACAACGTTTTTGTATCTCATTTAAAAAATCAGTCTCCTTCTTCCGTATGAGCCTTGATATTTTCCTCATCCATACTGTCTAACTGAATATCCGGTAACAGTTCAAAATAAAAATCCTGATATTTTTCTGCCAGAGCAGCAATACATTTTGTCTGCAAGATCTGGAATTTTGACAGCGAGATAATATCTTTGTCAAAAGTAATGTATACACTGATCCAGAGTTTTCGTCCGGTGCGGACAATATCGAAATACAGATTCTTATGCCCGTAACCGCCGATGATCGGTTCTACGGTCGCTTTGATATCGTCTACGGTCTCTGCTTCCGGTGGCCAGAGCATCAGATCACGAAGTCCGGTAATAACCGTTTTGATCGGTGTCGGCAGCATGAATGCAGACAATATGATGGTAATGATCTGATCCAGATACGGTGTCAGACGCTGAAACCATGCGAACGGAACGATGATTGGAAGCAAAAATGCGATTGCCATTCCAAAGGAAACCACGCAGTCAATCTTCCATGTCTGTAATTCAATATTCACGATCGGTGAACTCATATGTTTGTTTTTAAAATGGAGGCAGATTGCCATGGTCAGACTTAAGGCGCAGGCAAAAAGCTCAAAAGCCGAAATGGTGTTAAAGGATACGGTATGTCCCCCATGAAGCAGCAGATGGATATTGTTAAAAATCAATCCAAAGGTAACTGCCGCCATGATGGCACCTTTGACTACCACAAATCCGGTTTCTACTTGGGTAAATCCAAAGGGATGCTGTTCACTGGCAGGGCGGTAGAGCAACGGGATCAGAAAAATCGATGGGAGCATCATAAAAAATTCAACACTGTCGTAAACCGCATCCAGAAGTACCGCTTGAGAACCGGAGAAAACAGCCATGCCGATTTCCACGATGGCAAAGACGAGACTGCCGTATAGAGATAGTGTCATTGCTGATTTTTCTCTTTTCTGTGTTTTTTTTCCTACATGCATAAATAGAACCTCTTTTGTAAATATGTTTTTTATATGGCAAAATTGCATTCGAATGCATTTATATAGTTCTTGTTGTATCAAATGACTGGTTGTATTTTACATAAGCTGCGCAAATAACCGTAAAATCAACTGCCCCAGACGCAGATGTGCGCCGAGCCCGGTTTTGTATTTTTCGGTCACTTCACGGCATTGTGAAAATGTATGTTTGAAATCATGTTTTATCTCATCGACCGCTGGGCAATCTACCATGAAACAGCCATTTTCAAAATGGTGATACAGACTGCGGTAATCCAGATTGATGGTACCGCAGGTAGCCATACGGTCATCGGCGATGCTCATTTTTGCATGACAGAATCCCGGTGTCCATTCAAAAATACGGACTCCGTTGGAAACCAGTTGATGGTAAAAAGAGCGGGTAACGCTGTAAACCATCTTTTTATCCGGGATTCCGGGCGTGATAATGCGGACATCCACACCACGTTTTGCAGCCAGAGACAGAGCGTGTGACATTTCATCGGTAATGATCAGATACGGTGTGATAAACCAGCAGTAATGCTCCGCTTTATTAGCCATACTGATATAGACTTCTTCTCCCACCTGCTCATCATCCAGAGGACTGTCAGCATAAGGCTGGACATATCCGTGCTGAATCGATTGATATTGGTGCTCTGTCAGATAAGGTTCAAAAGAACGATCGCTTGGCAGATTCTTTTTGATCGCATTCCACATTTCCAGAAATGTGATGGTCAGAGATCTGACGGCATCGCCTTCCAGACGGATGCCTGTATCTTTCCATTTTCCATAAGGGTGAGAAAATCCAAAATATTCGTTTGCAAGATTATAGCCGCCGGTAAAGCCTATTTTTCCATCAATGACGGTAATTTTGCGATGATCGCGGTTGTTCAAAAATAAATTAACACCCGGAACAAAAGGATTAAATACACGGCAGGCAATGCCTAGAGCTTCCAGTTGTATCGCAAAATCATGATTCAAAAAGCTGATAGAACCCATGTCATCGTAAAAAACACGGACTTCGACGCCTGCCTTTGCTCGTTCTGCCAGTACATCCTGAATTTTCTGCCATGCATCGGCATTTTCAATGGCATGATATTCCATAAAAATAAATTTTTCGGCTTTTGCCAGATCGACAAGCTGTGCTTCCAGTCCCTGTACAGCTTCCGGATAATAGGTAATATCCGTATTTTGATAAACAGGATAAGCAGCATTTCGGTACAGATAATCAGAAATGCTTCCGGCTGGCGCATAATGTTTTTTCAGGCGATGTGAAATATCGTGATTTGGCGGCAGACACGGCAGCAAAATGGCATCGATTTCCTGATAACGTCTGCGCATATTGCGGGTACCTTTGTTTGTCTGAAACATCAGATACAGACAGACACCGAGTACTGGTATGATCAGAATTAATATGATCCATGGCATTTTCAGGGAAGATGTTTTGTTTTTGCTGTAAATATATAAAACGAGGATCAGTACAAGAATTTTTGTTAAGGCATTGATCCATGGCATTTGTGTATTCAGGTGATTTATAACAGCAATAAAAAAGGCAAGCTGAAGAAAAATTGCCAGAAGACAGAAGAAAAGACGTTTGATACTGTTTTTTGTTTTACTTCGACTTTCCATTGTGTGATGATGTGTCTTTGCCATTGTGCTGTCATCCTTTCTATGGCGTAAATATCGTTTTGTATACAGTGTTTTGACACCCAAATTCTGATTACACGGATTGTTCCGTGCTTTGCACTCATTATGATACCATAATTTTTCCACACAGCAAGAAAAAATCTGTTACAATAAAGAAAAAGTACTTTTGCATGGCAAAATAAATCGTGGTTGTATCAGAAAAACAGGATGCAAACAGTGTAGTAAAAATGGAAAGGCAATAGTTATGTATCGGATTTTTTGCGTGGAAGACGATGAAACCATCGGAAAAATGATAAAAAAGCATCTGGAAAAATGGGATTTTGAGGTGCATGTAGCAGAAGACCTCAGTCAGGTCATGACGGAGTTTGCGGCATTTGATCCGCAGCTGGTGCTGATGGATATCCGGCTTCCTTTTTATAATGGTTATTACTGGTGCACAGAGATCCGCAAAGTATCGAAAGTGCCGGTGATCTTTTTGTCCTCTGTGGCAGACAATATGAATATTGTTATGGCGATGAATATGGGCGGGGATGATTTTATCCCGAAGCCATTTGATCTGGAAGTGCTGACGGCGAAAATCCAGGCGTTGCTACGCAGAAGTTACGACTTTACGGGAACCAGCAGTATGTTAGAACATAAGGGTGCAGTCTTAAATCTGCTGAATGCGACTCTGACATGGAACGGTGGGCAGATTGAACTGACAAAAAATGAACTGAAGATTTTGCAGACGTTAATGGAACATAAGGAAAAAATCGTCAGCCGGGAAGAACTGATGGAAAAACTCTGGGAAAGCGATGCATATGTAGATGAAAACACGCTGTCGGTAAATGTCAATCGTCTGCGCAAAAAGTTATCTTCGGTTGGACTGGATGACTTTATTTTGACCAAGAAAGGAATCGGGTATCGAATCGGATGAAAACTGTAAAAAGTTTTATCAAGCGAAATATAGAATGGCTGATTCTTGCAGCTGTCATGCTTTGTATGCATGTATTTTATCTGTTTCTGATCGGACGATCGGAGGGGGATCTGATCTATGCGGGAATACTGGATCTGTGCATTATTGTGTTTTCAGCATGTATTGCGTATATCCGTTACTATCGGAAAGTACGGTATTTGAAGGAACTGTTGCAACAGCCGTTTTCCGGGGAAGTGAAACTTCCGGAGACGGAGGACGTGACAGAGGAACTGTTGGGACAACTTGCGGAAAATGCCAATATTGAGCGTCAGCTGACGTTGAATACCACTGCCAGACAGCAGTCTGAGATGAAGGATTATTATGCAAAATGGGTGCATCAGATCAAGACACCGATCGCGGGACTTCAGCTTTTACTTCAAATGGAGCGCAGTGAGCTGGAAGAAGCAGAGTTAAAGGATGAGATTGCAGAAGAACTTTATGTAAAGCAGCTTCAAAATGTGACAGATATTGAGGAAGAACTGTTTCGTATCGAAGAATATGTGGGAATGGCATTGCAGTATCAGCGAGTCAACAGCACAGAAAATGATTATATTTTAAAACAGATTTCGTTGGATACAGTAATTCGTGAAGTGATTCACAAATATGCGAAAATACTGATCCGCCGCAAAATCCTGATGCAGTATGAAAAAACAGAAGTAACGGTTATTTCTGATGAAAAATGGCTTGTGTTTGTATTGGAGCAGTTATTGTCTAACGCTGTGAAATATATGCCGGAGGGTGAGCTTACCATTGAAGTGCGGGAAGAACCACAGCACATCTGGCTGGAAATCCGGGATACAGGCATTGGTATTCGCAGTGAAGATATTCCAAGGGTGTTTGAAAAAGGATATACCGGGTTTAACGGGCATGAAGATAAACGTTCCACAGGAATTGGCCTGTATCTGTGCAGGGAAGTATTACAAAAGCTGGGGCATACCATTCAGATACAATCCGAAATGGGAGAAGGAACTACGGTAAAGGTTGGATTTTCAAAGGATACAATTGATTTCCGGGACTAAAAATGATTTAGTATGAGAGAAAGGCTATCTATCCATAACTGCAGGTTATGACTAGATAGCTTTTCTGTATTTGTGAAGAAAGTGTGAACACCGTATAATAAAGCTATCGGACATAGGGGTTCGGAAATGAAGAAGGAGGATTTTTCTATGAGAAAGAAAAAAGTATTGGCTACATTGATCGCAGTGGCAGCTTGCCTTACTTTCACAGGTGTGGCAGCACCTTCTGCTCTGACAACAACCGCTCAGGCAGCAGGTTATACCGGACTGAAGAGAATTTCAGCAGGTAACTGGCAGTATTACAAAAACGGAAAGAAAGTAACAAGCGGCACAGACGTAGTAAAAAACGAAAACGGCTGGTGGTATGTAAAGAACGGTAAAGTTGATTTCAAAGCAAACACCGTAGCGAAGAACCAGAACGGCTGGTGGCTGATTCGCAATGGTAAAGTAGATTTTTCCGCAAATACAGTAGCAAAGAATGAGAACGGCTGGTGGCTGATCCGCAATGGTAAAGTAGATTTTTCCGCAAATACAGTAGCAAAGAACCAGAATGGCTGGTGGCTGATCCGCAATGGTAAAGTAGACTTTTCCGCAAACACAGTAGCAAAAAATGAGAATGGCTGGTGGAAGATTACCAACGGAAAAGTTGATTTTGGTTATACTGGAATAGCGAAAAACGAGAATGGCTGGTGGAGAATTGAAGATGGAAAAGTAAACTTTGACTGCAACAGCGTAGAGAAAAATGAGAACGGCTGGTGGTACCTGGACGGCGGAAAAGTTGATTTTGGATACAACGGTCTGGCAAATAACAAGAATGGTCAGTGGGTTATTGAAAACGGAAAAGTAACCTTTGCATACAATGGTGAATATACAACCTCAGAGGGTATAGGATATCAGGTAAATGGAAGCAAAGTGGATACAAAATCTTTTGATTATTCCAAACTGATCGCTGAGCAGGAAAAACAGTTTGCAGTTGTTCCGGAAGCTGCAAAAATCGGCATTGCAGCAGAGGATGAGAAAGGTGCATCCGGCGTTGTGCTGACAGCTTCCAAAAAATATCAGGGTGAATACTGCCTGAATGCTTTAGTAGCAGGTGATAAAATTGCTCTGAATGCAACTGGCGATAATAAAGTTTCAAGTGCAGTAAGTACAAACGAGAACAGTGACATTGCTATCGTTGACGGAAAAGTTGTATTTACACCGGCAGCAATCAATGCAGGAAATCCGATAGATGAAGTCATCACTGTAACTATGGAAGATAAAACAGAATATAAAGTACATACTTTAAATGATATGATGCCAGGCATGAACATCGAGAATAATGGTGTTGAAAAAGACGATGCAGGTGTATATTCCTTTGCATTAGATCATTTCTTCCTTCGTGTAAATTCAGAGGGCGAGTTAGTATACTATCGTTTCATCCCACAGATGCACGTAACAGTAGACAGTCGTGGAAACGTATCTGAGAATATGGCAGAGAACTTTGCAGCTCAGGATGCCGTTGACGGAAGCCGTTACTACACTGCATTTATTGAGCTGAAACCAGATTACAGAAATGCAAACGGTGGATATTCCAGCGGATCCTATCTGGTAATGGATAAGGATTATGTAGATATTGATCAGGCAGTTCTGGAGCCGACAACAGAGCATGGAGAGGGATACCTGGATCAGCATGAGTTTGTAGTACTTGGCAAAGATCATTATATCAATCTCAGCTACACACCGATTCTGGCAGAGAATCTTCCGGATTCTGTAAAAGGTATAGATGGTGGACATACAGGTTTTGTGTGGGCTGGCATTATTCAGGAAGTAAAAGACGGAAAAGTTGTAAAAGAAATCAATACAGCAGATTATCCGTTATTATATGAATCGGCTGTTGAGTGCATCAACTATGCAGGAAGTACTTTAAAAGGAGCACCGGTTACAGCAGGACAGACAGAGGTTGCAAATAACTTTGCAGCAGGTGTCATGGATTATGTTCATGTAAACAGTGTGGATTACACATTAGATGCAAAAGGAAATACCGATAAGATTTTGGTTTCCATGCGTGATCAGAGTGCAGTTTACCAGTTTGACTTTGACAATGGCGATATCGACTGGATCCTTGGTGGTAAAGCATCAACTCTGACAGGATATGATGAGTATACATCAACCCGCACGGATGATAATAAAGTTCCGTTTAAAGCACTCACTTATGGACAGCACTTTGCACGTTACACAAACAAAGATGCAAACGGTATGATTACAGGAAATGCAGAGATCAGCTTATTTGATAATCAGACAGGTATCGGACCGTTCCTTACATCTCCGACATTCCCAGGTGCACCGACAACGGAGACACGTACTTTTGAAGCTACAATTGATGCGACAAAAGGAACTGCAACAATTTCTAATGTAATCAAAGGTAGCGATCTGACAGATAAAAATGGTAAATATCATATTGCCAGTCATTGCGGAAGCGTACAGTACAACAGTGCTACATCCGTAACAATCGGTTGGGGACTTCACGGTGTCATTGATAACATTCCTGGTGTAGTTCCAGCTGAGAAATTGACAATTCATGATAGCAATTATCCTGAAATCGCTCTGAAACAGGGAAGCCGTCCAGTATTTACAGATTACAATCCGACAACTGGTACAATCTCCTTCGAGCTGACACCAGTAAGAAATCAGATGAACATGGGAAGTCCGGATGCACTGTTCTCATACAGAACATATAAAACAGCAGACTAATCGAATACAGAGAACGTTAGCGTATCTTAGGATAGACACACGATCCCGGGGATTTAATTTCCCCGGGATTGTTGCGTCTGAAGAAAAAACAGTGTAAACTTGTAGTACCATAATGCGTAGCAGCACAATAGAGGAAACAGGAATTTACTGCAGCAGAGGGGAGTAAGTAGCAAAAGCGGATTGTAAATGTCTGTTTTATAAGGCCAGTATAGAAGAAGACAGTTTTTCGGGGAGGAAGTAGCAATGAGATTGGAACAAATTACATATTTTTTGAGTGTGGCAGAACATGGAAATATTACTGCAGCCGCAAAATCACTTTATATCTCACAGCCTGCCCTGAGTAAACAGATTACACTCCTGGAGCAGGAAGTCGGTCTGCCATTGTTTGAACGTCAGGCGAGAGGCGTGGTGCTGACCCAGGCGGGCGTACAGTTTCAGAAGGATCTGCAGAACATTTTAAAAGAACTGGAACATGCAAAGAAAAATGCGGTACTTGCAGGCCGGGCACAGAAACCATTGTTGAATATCGGTTGTTTTGACGGTGCGTATGCGGATGATTTCCTTCCGCCTGTCTACGATTATCTGAAAGAAGCTGCTTCCGGACAGAAACTTGTGATCCATAAATGCAATTTTCTGGAAGGGCAGGAGTATCTCGAAAAAGGGAAAATTGATCTGTGGCTGACTTTGGCACCATCCTGGCAGGACAGACCGGGATTCTTAAAAAAGAAAATTGCGTGGAGAAAAGGTGCCCTGATTTATTCGGAAAAATTGCAGGTGGGGAAGAAAGAAAATCCAACCTGGGAAGATTTTAAAGATGAGACTTGTGTTCTGGTGAAAAAAAGTCAGAGCCCGGGCATGTTTCAGCATACCTTAGATACCATGGAATTGATTCGTCTGGATGAGGGAACCATTGAAGTGGTAGAAAATATCGGCACGCAGATCAGTTATGTAAAACTTGGACGAGGGTATTGTTTTCTGTCTGAAAATATCATTCATGGAAGTAAGGGATTGAGATGTATTTCACTTCCGGGAGAACGAGGCATTGAGGTTGTGGCTGTCTGGTCCGAAAAAAATGCGGCAGTGACAAATTTGATGGAGAATTATCCGATATGAAGAGCAGAGGATGCAAATGATAATAATATTGTCCTTAGACAGAAATGCTGTTAGAATAAGCAAAAAAACAGTGAAGAAAAATGATGAGGTATGAAATGATAAAATTTACAGATGTTTCCTTCGGTTTTCCGCAGAAGGATTTATATAATGAAATTTGTTTTGAAATTGTCGAGGGTGACCATGCGGCACTCATCGGCAGTAACGGCACAGGAAAGAGCACACTGATCGACATGATCATCCACACGGATGAGTATTTATACGATGGCAAAATTGAAAAAGACGAAGCAGTGCGCATTGGTTATATTCCACAGTTTGTAAAGCATGAGACAGAGGACATTTCTGCTTTTGATTTTCTGGCAAAACCATTTGTCGAGCTTCAGCAGAAATCAGAAGCAATCTGTGCGGAGATGGAGACGGCAGCAGATATGGACGAGGTGTACGGCCGTTATCAGAAAGTGCTGGACGAGATGGACGCCATTGACGCATACAATTATGATTCCAATATTCGAAAAGAACTTGCGATTGCAGGTATGACCGCACTGGAAGATGCATCTGTGAAAAAGATTTCCGGTGGTGAGTTCAAACTTTTGGCTATCATCAAAAGTATGCTTTTAAAACCGCAGCTTCTGATCATGGATGAGCCGGATGTATTTCTTGATTTTGAAAATATTATCGGCCTTTCCAAGCTGATCAACAATTATGAGGGAACCATTATTGCGATTTCCCATAACCGGCTGCTTTTGAGCCAGTGTTTTAATAAGATTTTACATCTGGAAAATATGGAACTGCAGGAATTTCCGGGAACTTTTGCAGAGTACAATCAGGCGATGTTGGAGACAAAAGTTCAGATGGCAGAGCAGGCAACCAAGGATGCCGAGTGGATTGCTGTACAGGAAAAACTCATCGAAAAAATCCGGTCTGAGGCAACGTATATTGATAATCCGGCAAAAGGAAGACAGCTGAAAGCCCGTGTGTCCTATCTGGAGAGACTGCAGGCGAGACAGTGTAAGAATCCGTTTATTGAAAATCATGGATATGACTTTACCTTCCCGGAAGTGGAACAGCCGGAGGATTATGATCCGGATCATGCACCGGTTGTAATTTCTGTAAAAGATTATGCACTTTCTTTTGATCGTGAATTACTGAAGGATGTTTCTTTTGATATCAAAGCGGGTGAGAAAGTTGCCATTGTTGGTGCCAATGGAACCGGAAAATCCAGCATGTTAAAAGATATCTATGAAAGCATGCAATCAAATACTGACCGCATCGGATATTACACACAGATTTTTGATGATGATCCGGAGCAGCTTTCCGGTGGTGAGCGAAATATCAAGCAGCTTCGAGCATTGTGCGAGTCAGATGCAGAAATCCTGTTTTTAGATGAGCCATCCAGTCACTTAGATACTTATGCACAGATTGCCCTTGAAAAAGCAATCAAAGAATATAAGGGAACAGTACTCATGGTAACACATGATTTCTATACTGTTGCAAACTGTGCAGACCGTATTTTACTGCTTGAGAATGGCACAGTCCGTGAGCAGAGCGGCAGAGCTTATCGTAAGAGTATTTATAAAAAATATTTCGAAAGTGATATCTTTGAGGCAGAGCGTATTCGGGTTGAGCGGGAAGTACGAATCAATGCGCTGCTCAGAGATGGTAAGTGGAAAGAAGCAAAGAGTGCATTGTAAGAACATACAGAATCTGAGTTATAATCTGTTCTGTACTACAATTTCAAAGAAGTAATGAATATCATCTAATAAAAATAAATATTTCTTTAATTTTGGAACGATACTATTTACACAAAATGAATCGTAAGGTAATCTTTAAAAAAGTATTCCAAGGGTACGAATAATAGAAAGTACTGATAATTTAAGAAAGAGGTATATGGATGATGATGAAGAAAATGATCCCGATTGTAATTGCGTTGGTGTTTTGTATTGGATTATTTGGAAGTTGTGGACAGGCAGAGAAGCAACAGGGTAATGTTGCAACAAGTAGTAACAGCGAAGCAGGAAAACAGGAAGGAACAGCAAACGCAAAAGAATTGACAGGAACGATTGATGAGATAAAAGACTTTATGTTTGTTGTTACCGATGAGAATGACACTCCATACAGTTTTACCTTTGAAGAAAAGCCGGAAGGCCTGGAGAATGTCAGCAATGGAGATACTGTGACTGTAAAGTATACAGGAACAATTTCTGAGGTGGATCCATTTGAAGGAGAAGTAATCTCAGTTGAAGAGGCAAAATAAAATCGGATAACTTACAAAAATGTAAGATTAAAGGCAGAAATGTAAGCCAAATCGATGGTTTGCATTTCTGTCTTTTGTTATGATAGTCTCAACAAAGAAACAAGCATGCTGAAACAAAAATACAAACATTTTGCAAGACATGAAATTGATGTTAGGGTCAAAAGATGCCTTACGAATTGTTCCGTACTTCGTACTCCCACAATTCTACCCAATATTCGCATATCGTGAAGCTGACGCTCCACTTTTATGCTCATATCGGGGCGGGTCATTAAGCCATAAAACCACTCCTGTGCAAGCACATCGTGGTTTCAGGCTTTTGACCCTGGCATCATGAAATTATGAAAATTATAAAATGTCGGGCAGAACACAGCAAAGGAGTGACTATCATGGCGATTTTGGAAGTAAATAATGTTAAAAAAATATATACGACACGATTTGGCGGCAATCAGGTGCAGGCGTTGAGTAACATTAACTTTTCCGTAGAAAAAGGCGAGTATGTGGCGATCATGGGTGAATCCGGTTCCGGAAAAACAACCTTGCTGAACATTCTGGCAGCGCTGGATAAACCAACCTCAGGAGAGGTCCTACTGAATGGAAATAATCTGGTATCTGTAAAGGAAAAAGAGATTTCCGCTTTTCGCCGGGATCATCTGGGATTTGTATTTCAGGATTTTAATCTTTTGGATAATTTTTCCCTAAAGGATAATATCTTTCT